>DEWA01000005.1:39189-50858 GCA_002363035.1 Verrucomicrobia bacterium UBA3222 | reverse complement strand
CATCGTAAAAAGAGCACAAGAAGCCTTTTCGAAGGCGTAAAATGTGCTTTAAACGAAACGCAAAGCGCATTTTAACTCAATTGCGCGCTTCCACAGGTATTCGGAAGCCATATCAGGTAAAAATTGCCCGTAAAATCCTTTAAACCGCCCCTCTTCCGCCATTTTTCACGAAAAATACCCTCAAAAATGCCCTTCATTCCCGGGTAATATAAAAACTGCGGTAATTTACCAACCGAAACTGCCGACATACGAGAACATCGCTCCCGTACACCTCCAATACCGTAAAAAGAGCACAGGAAGTCTCTTCGAAGGTATAAATGCGCATTAAACGGACAACACGGAGCACATTTCAACGCTCAACCACTGCGTATGATTTCAATCGCAGGCGGTCGGGAAAAGCGATACCGACCGAATTGCTTGTCATCATTCGACACTCAATCCTTGCGGCAACATCATTCCGGAATTTTCCTCAAAAAATGCCTTAAAAACACCTCTAATTTTCGGATAACGCGAAAAACTCTGCAACTTCCGATCCGCCACAAACGTCCGAACGGAAGACCCAAAGACCCTTTTGAACCTCAGCCTACCCCTCCTCGCCGATACGGCGCACATCGGGTTTGAGTTCGAGTTGCAAGCAATACTCTTTGCCGGGTTTTGCGTGCAACGGCGTCGAACGTTCCAGGGTTTGCAGATAACAAATTTTGCCGTACGGCGTTCGATAAGCGGGATCGTCCACCACAGATTCGATTTCCTTCCAGCGGGCTCCGAAATCATCCTTCGCGACCGATACCTGCAGGCTGTTTTCGCCCAACATTAAAGAGGTGTTTAAATGATGCGTACCATGCGGCATCGACAAAGGAATGACAAAGCGAAAACGTTCAACGGTAACAGGTTGTTTGAATTTATAAATAAACGACGCCGAAACCGTTGACCCTTCAAAACTCCACCGTACTTTCACGGAACCAACGCCCGGAAGCAACATCTCGTCCTTTGAAATCAACTCCGGCTGTTCGTAGGAAAACGTAACGGCTTTCTTCAAACCGAGCCCCGAAACGCAATTCTTTCCGTAAAACGACGGCAACGTCCGCGTGCCGTTAATCGTCAACTCTGGCAACAAAACAGGCAAGTACGTATCAACGGGCGCATCGAAAATGCCCGGACAGTGCGGGAATGCCAACGCACCGGCTTTCCCGTCGTTTCCGATCAGCGGCAACTGCACCGTCAATCCCGAAGCCGCATCTCGATAAAGAAATAAGCCTTGTTCCTTATTATACGTTTTTTCAAACAGTACCCACCGGCTTTTGGATTTCGGCGTTTCTTCCGAAGAGACAAGCGTTTCTCTCAATTTACTCGTCCAACGCGCCCAACGGCACAGGAAAGCGATCGTATCAAACGTTACGCTGCGCGTCGTTTGCGACGGAGCGGTGCGACGTTCACCGTCATTAACCACCAAACACGCACGTTCGGTATCGACAAAAGTTCCGAAGAAGTATTGGAAGAGGCGGCACAACCAATCGCCATAAAAAGAAATTTTATCCGTCGGGATCCAACTGTCGCGAAAGCACTGCACCAACAGCGCCATCGGGTATAATTGCCCGTACACACCGACATCGGCACCGTACGCCCACCCTAAACCGTCGGAACGCACCATGTCGGGAAGCACTTTAAGGATGCGCTCCGTTGCGGTCCGCAAACCCGGCAGTTTGCGTTCAATCATCGAGAAGTGCGTATGCGCATCCAGTGCCTGCCGAATAAGCAAAAACGCTTCCAAGATCACATCATCGAAGCACCCGCCGATGCCGTGTTCGCAGGGACGCGCCAACCAGCCGTTCGTCGGTTGGAGGATGTTCAAAAATTCGTCAATCAGCTTCGGAACTTCATCCTTCTGCGTATAACCGAAATTATAGCGAACCGTCGCCCGCAGGATGTTCAAAACCTTCGAAAAACCGTCATCCGCCGTTGCACGCTCCGTAAGACGCTTTTCGAAATTTTTCCGCGTTTCCTCGTCCGCTTTCTCCCAAATCGGATTGTGCTCGCGATTGGTGCCGAACCCCGACAGCGAAAGCGCGTTTTGCAGAAACATCTCCCGCGACGTCGGTTGTTGCGACTGATATAAAAAACAATGCGCGGCGGTTTCGATTAAATCGACCTCATCCAGTGTCGTTTCGTGCGTCGTGCGGTAAAATTCCGCCAGCGCATTAAAAGCATGCGCGCTCTCGTCCGGTAATGAGGTTTCACCCTCGGCAGGAACAACCGCCCCTTCTCCGGTTACGGATGGCAGAGCATTCCCGAGCAACAAACGCGCCAGTTCCAGACACTGATGAGCAAAATTCCGCATGTGTCAAAAAATCGTTCGGACAACCGTAAAAAAACTTATTTTCGTGCGCCCCGACGGAATTTGTTTTGGAATTTTTCGACCCGACCGGTAACGGACGCGGAATGCTTTTCGCCGGTGTACACCAAATGCGAATCCGACGTCACATCGCGTAACACCATGTGATACTCGACGCCGTCAATGCTCTCTTTCTCTTTCGACGTCAGCGTCGAATACGTCAAAAAACGCTTTCCCGTTGAAACGTCCGTAAAGCAAACGGGATGGTAATCGGGATGAATGTCTTTCTTCATAACCTCAACTCCGAAAATTTCCCCTAATACCCCTGTCGCGCTTTGTAACGCGGATTGGTTTTACAGATCACGTACACGCGACCTTTGCGGCGCACCACCTGACATTTGGCATTGCGCGTCTTTAACGATTTGAGCGAAGAAACAACTTTCATAACAATACCCGCTTTCCCTTAACAATCAACAAAACCGACTACCTCGATTGGAAGCCTTCTCATGCCGTTCGTCAACCCGTTTTTGACCGAAATCGACAAAAAGAACCGCATTCTCACCGCTTTCATCCCAATCGTAAGTCCCGACAGCCGCCGATGCTCCGCTGGTGCAGGCGGACGGAATCGAACCGACAATACCAGCTTGGAAGGCTGGAGTTTTGCCATTAAACTACGCCTGCGGCTGATTTTATGTGAGAAGAAAACTGAAAAACGGTCAAGTTTTTTCGTGCATTTTCGTGAAAAACGGAAAAATTTTATTGTGAATGTTTCGGAAATATCCCTTCTGCTCCTTCGGAAACATTTTTAATACCATCATTATATCCGTGGACGTCCTTCGTATGACAAGACAATCAAAGGCAACCTGAAGGAACAAACGTACTCCGTTGTTCACTGTGAACCTTTTTATTAAAAGCACACGCACCCGATCGAGAGAAAAGCGCTTGCAAAACCCGACAACCTTCCCTTTCTTTAACCCCTCCGTTGAACCCAACATCTACGAGCGCGTAATCATCCGTAAAATACCGAAAACACACTCGCCCTCGACAGGGTCGGTCTTTTTTGTACCGAGCACATAAGAACGGACACCTCTTTACACTTACCTCCAATCTTTCAACAGAGGAATGTATTCGAACGTTTTTCAAAGAGCCGAAATCGCAATCCGAAAAAACTAAGCCACCTCTCCGCTTTCTCTTTTATACATAAAGGCTTTCAGGAAAAAACTCAGTCGCGCTTTCAGTTCGAGGCGCGGGATAATTTGGTCGATGAGCCCGTGTTCCAGCAAAAACTCCGCCGTTTGAAAGCCCTTCGGAAGTTCCTGCTTCACGGTATCCTTAATGACGCGCGGACCGGCAAATCCGATCAACGCACCCGGTTCGGCAACAATCAAGTCGCCGAGCGACGCAAAACTCGCCATGACGCCCGCCATGGTCGGGTTCGTTAAAACGGAAATATACGGCAACTTCGCTTGTCTGAGACGTGCGACCGCGGCGGAAGTTTTCGCCATCTGCATCAGACTGAGAATGCCTTCGTACATGCGTGCGCCGCCCGATGCGGACACAATCACGACGGGGCATTGTTCTTCGACGCCGCGCTCGATGCAACGCGTGATCTTTTCACCGACCACCGAGCCCATGCTGGCACCGAGAAAACGAAAATCCATGACGGCAAAGGAAACTTTCGTGCCGTCGATCGTCCCGAGACCGCTGACAACCGCATCCGTCAAACCCGTTTTCGCCTGGTTTTTCTCCAACTTGTGTGCGTACGTATCGAGTGCTTCGAATTTGAGCGGATCTACCGAACGCAACGCGGTATCTTTTTCCTCGAAAGAGCCTTCATCCAGAAGCAGTTTGATGCGCTCCGGAGCCGACAACGGGAAATGATAACCGCTTTGCGGAACCACCATCCAATGCTCCCGCAGGGTTTTGACGTAAATCATTTCGCCCGAAACGGGACACCGCGTCCAAAGATCCGCCGGAATATCCGTCTTTTTCTGGGTTGTTACGGTCGAGTATTTGGGTTTCGAAAACCAAACCATCGTTCTTAATATACCTTATCCGTGCGCCAGCGTGAACACCCGCACGACGGTTGCACCGTTCTCTTTCAAAACCCGCGCGCATTCGTTGAGCGTCGAGCCCGTCGTAAAAACGTCATCCGTCAGCACGTACATCGCCTGCGGGTCGAGCTTTGCAAAACGACGCAGGCAAAACGCACCTTTTACATTTTCCTGTCTTTGGGCCTTCGTCAAGCTCGTTTGCGACGGCGTATGCCGTTTGCGCCGCAACAGCCGTTGCACGCGTCCGCCGACGTACTTTGCCAACGCGTTCGCGATAAGGTCGCTTTGGTTATAACCGCGTTTCCATTTGCGGAAAAAATGCAACGGAACGGGAACGAACACAGCGTCCTTTAAATCCTCCAAGCGTACTTTTTCGTGATCAAAAAGACGCTGCAAATCTCCGCGCAGGTAAGTTCCGTTATGGTATTTCAAAGTATGTATGAATGCACGTCCGACATCGGTAAAGGCAAACAGCGAAATTCCACCGTCGAAAAACGGTTGCAATTCCGTACAATTGAAGCAACGGACGGTTTCGGTAACAGCGATTTGCGGTTCGGAAGCAACCTTTTTATCGTGAAAATGCTCTGTTTTGTTACCGTCTTTGCCGCTTTCGCCCCACACCGCTTCCGTCATCAGTGCACGCCCGCAACAACGGCAACAAACGCCGCGGTTAAAGATAATTTTTTCAAAGCATTCGTCACAGATGAAACCTTTTTGTCGGGAGCAAAGCGGCTTTTTGCAGTAAAAGCAGTCGCGCGGGAAGATAAAATCCAAGAAAATGTCGAAGAACGACATAAGCGCAAAGCTCCCTGATTTTCCAAATCCGAAAGCCGACGCGCAAGGTTTTTTGACGATATGCGACGGATGGGAGGCGATTTTCACGCCCCAATGTGCTTCATATGTTATGAACAAGCGACGTTTGCGGCACTTTTTGTGAGGACAAAGGCGGTTTCTATCTACATTAGAAGGATGTTTCCAAATACGAAGGCATGCTTCCGTACTTTATACTCATGATTTTTGCGGAAACGTACCTGCAATCCAAAAAATCAAAGTATGCGGAGCACATCGGTGACGGAGTACGCTCGAAAATACACCGTCTGCGAGAAATATTGCCAATTTTCGAGTTTCGTTCACAATTACCATCTTTTTATGTTTAGTCTTTTATGATATCTTTTATTCATCCATTTTGCAAGCTCAAATGATAGAAATACATAACGAACGGAATAACCCCAAAAACCCGTTGGGAGACAAAAACATACGGGATTCTTTCATCCGTGTGATTCGTTTGCACATAACATACATGATGTGCGTCGATACTCTTCCGTCTGCACTTTTATCGACAGAAAAACCGCGATCTCGAAAAATCGGAGTACATACGGTATAACCGACAACAATCCGAAAAGCCCGCAACTACAGAGATGCGTTACCCGTAAAAGACACCGCATGCTCCCGAAAACAGCTCGAGGTTGTCGTCTTTTTTTAAAAAAATCGTGCACGCCGTATCTTTCTCTTGTTTATTTTTCTCGCTGTCTCAACTTCGGAGCACATCGGCATCATCTTTAACCTCTACGACATCAGATGTACCGCCCGTAAAAGACGTTGCAGGCTTTCGAGACCGAAGGTTGCGACCCAAAACGCCGCCGTTGCATAAAGCGCAATCAAAACCGCCGAGCATACCTGTGCCGCCAGCAACACCAAGCCGTCGTTTTCGAGCAGGCCGAGCCCGAACCACAAAATAACGCCGGCGGGTATTGTATTGGTCAGCGGGATGGGTAATGCCATGATGAAGGCAAGCAGGACGATGTTCACACCGACCCAGCGGTAATTCAATATCCGACACAGTTTTGCGGCGCGATTCGGATGCACGACTTTTTCGAAAATCACGACGTATTTGAGGATGGCGGAGACCATTTTTGCGGGTAATTTAAAACGTTTATCGAGCCACTTTTTCGGGAGTTGAAGTTGCCGCTTGCCACGGATGAATAAAAAACCAATCCACATCAACACAATTCCGAACGGCGTACTGTAACCGGCGGCGGGAACCGGCAACGCGCTCGGGAACGCAAGCAGAATAATAAAAATACCCAAACTTTGTTCTTTCAGGCGGTCGTTGAGCTTCGAAAGCGTGGCGGACAATTCGCCTTTTTCGTTGCACAAGCCGCGAATGTGTTCCGAAAGCGTTTTCACATGTTTCAATGTGGGAACAATTTTCAACGGGCGCAAGGTCGTATATGCGCAAAGGCAGGCGGTTGCATTTTATATCAGGGAAATACATTCTGAATACGACGAAGAGTTCCCTGCGGAAGGATGTTCCGCCTTCGTACTGCAACCGTTTTTTAAAAAACCGTGTTCAAAACCAACCTTTCCCGTCCGTTATTAATGTGCTTCGAAATGCCGTTTGCAGACAAATTCGCGCAATGCTCTTCTTCTCTTTTATAACCTTCACAACTTTTCGTTTCCGTTTTTTAAAGTCCTCAAAGGACATACCGACGAGCGAAACGATACCGAACACGGGCGGTTTGTACCCGAAACGCGCCGTTAAGAAAAAAACGTTCAAATTTTTCTTGAAACACGGAACAAATCCTTTTAGTTTCGGAGGCGTAGCGTAAGGCAAAATATGGTCATGACCGTTGAGGAAAAGCAGGAAATCGTGAAGACATACCGCAGGAAAGAAGGCGACACCGGGTCTTCGGAGGTGCAGGTTGCGTTGTTGACGCATCGGATTGCGTATTTGACGGAGCATTTAAAGGTACATCGCAAGGATTTTCATTCGCGTCGCGGTTTGACGGCGTTGTCCAATCAACGCCGCAAGTTATTGGAATATTTGAAGCGAACCGATTTAGAACGCCATAAAAGGGTTATTCAACAGCTGGGATTGCGTCATTAATCCGAAGGAGCGGCGATGTTGAAGCAGAAGTATGGCGTTGAGGTCAACGGCATGGGTATGTCGTTCGAGAGCGGAACACTGGCGCAACGGGCAAACGGTGCCGTAACGGTGCGTTGCGGCGAAACCGTTGTGTTCGTGAGTGCCGTGATGGCGCGCGAAGTTTCGCCCGATCAGGATTTTTTCCCGCTCACGGTCGATTATCGTGAGAAATTCTCCGCCGCGGGACGTTTTCCGGGCGGCTACGTGAAGCGCGAAGGCAAACCGAGCGAAAAGGAAATTTTAACCTCACGTCTGTGCGATCGACCGTTGCGACCGCTGTTTCCGAGCGACTTCCTCAACGAAGTTCAAATCATCGGTTTGTTGCTGTCGACGGATCAGAAAAACGAACCAGATGTCTTGATGGTGAACGGAGCTTCGGCGGCGTTGCTGTGCTCCGATATTCCCTGGAACGGACCGATCGGTTGCGTACGCATCGGGCAGATCAACGGTCAATTTATCGTCAATCCGACCAACGATCAGCAATTTGAATCGGATTTGGATCTTATCTACGTCGGCAATCGCAATGACGCGCTGATGATTGAAGGGTGCGCCGACCAATTACCCGAGGAACGTTTCATCGAAGCGTTGCGCTTTGCCCAAAACGCCATTCAGCCGATTTTGGATGCGCAAGAGGAGTTGGCGAAAAACTTTAACCGTCAAAAGCGCTCCTATGTTCCGCATGCGGCAACGGCGGAGCTATCCGAATGGTGCGAAGCGAATTTTGCCGAAAAATTACGTTCGGCGTGGTTCAATCCCTGTCGTCAGACGGCGGATGAAGCGGTTTGGTCGGTAAAGAAGGAGGCGGCAGCGTGTGCGGTCGCGGAACGAAAATTTGAAACCGAAGCGGATGCCGCGAGTGCTTTGAACGTGGCGTTCGAAGCGCTCATGGAGAAATTGTGCCGCAATGCGGTCTTGGAGCGCGGCGAGCGTTTGGACGGACGCGGCATGGAGGAAATTCGTCCGTTGGGTTGCGCCGTCGACGTGTTGCCGAAAACGGTGCACGGTTCGGCGTTGTTCGATCGCGGACAAACGCAAGCACTCGTCAGCGTCACGCTGGGAGCCGGGAGCGATGCACAAAACCTGGATGCGCTCACGGGCGGTGCGCAGTCGAAATCCTTTATTTTGCATTACAACTTCCCGCCTTATACGGTCGGCGAGACGGGGCGCTTCGGTTTTGTCGGTCGGCGCGAAGTCGGTCACGGTGCGTTGGCGGAACGTTCGCTGTTGCCGGTCATTCCGTCCGAGGCGGAGTTTCCGTATGCCGTTCGCGTGGTGTCGGACATTATGAGCTCCAATGGTTCCACCTCAATGGCATCCGTTTGCGGCGGAACGTTGGCGCTGATGGATGCTGGTGTACCGATTTCGGCACCTGTTTCGGGTATTTCGATCGGATTGGTCACGGAATACGATGCGGCGCATAAGATAAAGAAGCATCAACTTTTAACGGATATCATCGGCGATGAAGATCATTTCGGCGACATGGACTTTAAAATCTGCGGAACCGCCAAAGGCATTACGGGCTTCCAACTGGATTTAAAGATCGACGGTCTGCCGTTGGATATCATGGCGGAAGCGGTGCGCCAAAATTCCCGTGCGCGCGCCAAAATTTTGGAGAAGATGCTGTCCGCACTCGAAAAACCGCGCGCCGACATCAGTCCGTTTGCGCCACAGGTGACAACCGTTACGATTAACCCCGAAAAGATCGGCACTTTGATCGGTCCGGGCGGCAAGAACATCAAGCAATTAACCGAAACCAACGATTGCCAGATTGACATCGCCGAAGATCGTTCCGGGAAAGTTACGGTTTACGCACGCAACAAAGCGAGCCTGCAACGCGTCGTTGATCAGATTTTGGCGTTGGATCGAAAGATCGAAGTCGGTAAGGTTTATCAGGCGATCGTCAAATCCATTAAAGACTTCGGCGTGTTCGTCGAATGCCTGCCGGGACAGGAAGGCATGGTACACGTTTCCGAGCTGTCCGATTGCCGCGTGAACCACCCGAGCGACGTGTGTTCCGTCGGCGATACCATGGTCGTCATGTGCATCGATGTCGATCCGAAAGGGCGCGTAAGACTGAGTCGTAAGGCAGCGATGCAAAAGTAGGGAAAGTGTAGTTTTGTTTGGGAAAACGACGGTTGTTGCGGTGTTTTTTGAATGAGGTTTTTTGTTTCTCAACACCAGGGGAGGTGTTCGGTTCTGCGATTTGGGAAATGGGATCTTTGTGTGTCAGATGAATAGACAAATATGTTGTATATCGGCGCGGATCATGGCGGTTTTAGGTTAAAAGAAGCTTTGTTGCCTTGGCTAAAGGAACAAGCGATTTCGTTTTATGATGAAGGAACTTACTCGCCAGTGTCCTGTGATTATCCGTTGTTTTCCGAACGTGTAGCACGCGCTGTTCAAGCCAACAAGAAACATCGTGGTTTTCTGATATGTAGTTCGGGTGTTGGTATGGGGATTATGGCAAATAAATTCAAAGGTATTTATGCTGCTTGCCTTACGACAGAAGAAGATGTCCGAAAAGCACGGCAACACAATGCAATTAATGTTCTGTGCGTGTCGGGATCTATACCAACCGAATGTGCACAACGGATGGTACATGTGCTTTTAACGACAGAAGTAAGCATGGAGGAACGTCACGTTCGTCGTCGTCAACAGATTTTGGCTTTGGAAGGTAAAATGATTCGCGATACTTAAAAACAATGATATGCCAATTCATAGCAATGGATTACTGCGGGACATAATGTACAGATGTAGGATGCGTTGAAATCATGTCCGATTCTTGTATTTATTTCGGATGGACGTGGCGACTGTTTTTATAAATATTCCTGTTTCATTTCTTTTTTTTTACTGAGTGTTTAAAAATTTTTTTCAAATGGCATGGTGAAATTCAAACTTCCGATTTTGTCTTCTTAATTGCCATTTTTCCCGCCTCCCTTATAATGAAAAACAACATGGGCGTGTCGAACACGGAGGTCGACTTACTGTCGTTACTATCGGAGAAAGTCAAAGACGATCCGTTTCGATTAGTCACATTACTCATTTTTCTCGGAGCCCTTGTGCATACATTTTTGGCGGGAAAATTTGCCCGCAAGGCCAAGACTTTGGAACAACATACGGGCGTCACCGTTCGTTCGCAGTGTCTGCATTGGCTCGGAGAGGTTGAGGTGATTTTCGGGCTGTGGTTGGTACCGCTGACGGTGTGTTTTATTTTGTTCAAAGGTTGGACTGAGACGGTGAACTACTTCACGACACGGCATTATTCGGAACCGATTTTTGTGTTTGTGATTATGATGACGGCGGCGACGCGTCCCGTGTTGTATTTGGCGGAGAGTGTAATTCAATTCTTTGTTCGTCTGTGCGGCGGTGAAAAACCGTCGACCTGGTGGCTCTGCATTCTCGTTATTGCACCGCTGTTCGGTTCGCTCATTACGGAACCGGCGGCAATGACCATTGCGGCTCTGTTGCTGTCGCGGAAGGTTTTCGTGCATAAACCGAACGCATTATTCTCCTACGCAACGCTGGGGTTGTTGTTTGTGAATGTTTCCGTCGGGGGTTCGCTGACGCACTTTGCGGCACCGCCGATCTTGATGGTCGCGCGCGTGTGGCATTGGGATACGCCTTATGTTTTTTCGCATTTCGGGAAAGAAGCCGTTTGCGGGATTGTCCTGTCGACGCTGTTGTACGGTTTGCTGTTCGCAAAGCAGCTTCACACCTTGAACGTTCGCGCTTCCGACGGCGGCGGTCGGTCGGAAAAGAACGAAAAAATCCCTTTCTCCGTTATCGGGATACACGTTTTCTTTCTGCTTTGGACGGTTCTCAATGCCCACCATACGGAACTGGTGGTGTTCGGCGGGCTGTTGTTTTTAATGGCGGTTAAAATTCTGAAACGCTGGCAGTCGCCGATTGCGCTGAAAGAATCGCTGTTGGTCGGTTGTTTCCTGGCAGGGCTGGTTACGCACGGCGGTTTACAGGAATGGTGGATTGAAGCCGTTCTTTCGCGCCTGAGCGATACAATGCTGTTCTACGGTTCCGTCGTTTTGACGTCCTTTAACGATAATGCCGCCTTGACGTACCTGGCGTCTTTGGTGCCGGAGTTTGCACAGAATTTTCAACTTCAGTCAGCGGTGGTCGGCGGTGCCATTGTCGGCGGCGGACTGACGGTCATCGCCAACGCTCCGAACCCCGCCGGACAGTCGTTGCTTGCGAAGCACTTCGACCACGAAACCGTCAAACCGTTACCGCTACTTTTGGGGGCTCTGCCGCCGACGCTTGTACTGATTGGGGTATTTCGGGGATTATTTTGAAAGCGAAAAGGTAATCTGTTTTTTTGGCACAATTTCTTCCAAAAAGGTCG
>DEWA01000005.1:0-39105 GCA_002363035.1 Verrucomicrobia bacterium UBA3222 | reverse complement strand
TGAAAATGATTAAATTTTTGACGGAAGGTTTTGATTTTATTGCTCTTTCGTTGCAACTGCTTTTCTCCTTTCCGTTTTCCCAATCATCATCGCAAACATCCACAAACACAGCGCGAATACACCCGAAGACATGGGGATTTTAAAAATCGCGCCGGGAAGATTTTCAAGAACTTCGACGCTTTTCAGCAAAATTTCAAGGCAGAGTCGGGATAATGGTTCCGTTACCGTCAGCAACGGCGGAAAGAGGAGAAGAATTCCCCAGGAGAGCATACCGAGAACGACGATCAAGCTTGCGAACGGAATAAGGAATAAATTGGCGACAAATGCCCACGGACTGAATAAATCCCAGTAGCGCATCGAAAACAGACTGCTGATGACACTGGCGCAAAAAGAAACGATGACGGTGGCTTTCAGGGAAGAAAAACGTTGTCGCGGATCGGCGTATCGCAATGACAGCGGTACGCCGATGCACAAAATGCTCGCGACGGTTCCGTAGGACAGCTGAAAGCCGACGTCCCAAAGCCCGAACGGATTGCAGAACAATGTCAGCCCGACGGTGTTAAAGAAGACGTTTTGACCGCTTACGGGGCGCGAAATTAGTTGCGCCAGCAACACGAACGTAATCATCAGGGTTGCGCGCAACGTGGACGGACCGAAACCGACAACGGCGGCATAGAGCCAAACTCCGCCGCCCGTCAGCATCAGGCGCAACAGCTTCGGCAGGCATAAAAGTCGACCGAGGAAAAAGAAAAACGTCCCAATCACCCCGACGTGCAGACCGCTGACGGCGAACAGATGCATGGTGCCCGTGTAAAAGAAGTGCTGGATTTGATCTTTCGAAAGCGCTTCTTTTTTCCCCATTAAAATCGCTCTCCAAATGTGCGACAAATGTTCGTCCTTTACGGTCAATGCCGCAAAAAGACTTTTTCGACAACGTTGCAAGAACGTCGGCGGTTGTTGCGCCAACGGTGCTAGGCGCGCGTGCGTGCTGTGTTGTCGCACCGAACGCGACCACAGATAGAAGGAAAAATTTTGCGAACTGCGAAACGGATTTCGCAACGGTTTCACATAACCTGAGAAACGGTAACGTTCCGTGTCGTTGAGAGGGACGTCTTTTTTCGTCGATGCATGCAGGTACAGCGGAAAGGTTTCGCCGTTCGACAGCGTCAGTTGCCCGATGCCGCCGATGCGTTTCGGTTGCGTACGGAATAACTTATCAAATTGAAACACCCCGCGTACATAGCGACCGCGCGTCGGTTGGCGGGTACAGGTGAAAAACATGTGTGCGGCAACGGCGAGGCTGACGAGGAAGTTTAAAAGGAATTTCTTTGAAAAAATCCGTACGCGCGTAAGTCGCAAAAATAAAAACCAGGCACCGAGATAGATTAACCACTCGGTTGCCGAAATTTTTGTTAAAAATCCGCGGGCACCGATCAGCGTAAAACCGCAAACGAAACCGAAAAAACCGAGCGGGTAACGCATTTAAAGGCTTTTTTCGAAGGAAAGCACGCCGCCGCGTCGCAAAACAGCCTGTATCGACGATAAAAACCGTATCCGTCCGTCCTCCAAACGTACCGAAAGCGTTTGTTGCCCGTGTTGATTGTGCAACGTACAAAAATAAGAACCGTTTTTGGGGTTCAGTTCGTTGTGTGTGTGAAAGAAAAGCGTTTCCGAGTTCTCTCCTGCATTTTCGATTGTTTTCGTTAAAGGAGTACATACATCGTGCGGATGTTTTTGCACCCAACCGATGCAGTGATAAGGCGCACCCAAAAGGCGATTGGCGACGTCGATCGAACCTTCGCGCAGAGCTTTTCGGATGCGCGTACTGGAAATTTTCTCACCGTTATCCTTCAGGTTCGGGCAAACATGAAACTCAATCCCGTGCCTTCGACACAATTCTTCCAACGTATGTATATTTCCGGCGCAACAGCTTCCGAAGCGATAATCTTCACCGACATATACGGCGGCAAGCGTCGGGAATTGTCGCAATAAATGATCGAAAAATGCTTCGGGTGCCAGAGCGGCGAATGCTTCGTCAAACGGTTGAACGCAAACCGCATCGCAACCCGATTTTCGTAACAGATAACAACGGTGGTGAATCGGGTAAATCAACTGCGGTGCATTCGGCAGTTTTAAAATGCGCTTCGGATGCGGATGAAACGTCAAAACGGCGGCGATTTCCCGACGGATATGCGCATTTTCGACCGCCCGTTGCAACAACGCCCGATGCCCGAGATGGATACCGTCAAAATTCCCGATCGCCAAATGAACCGCCTGCATGGTTTCGGGCTAAATACCCCCCTTGTCTCCGAGGGTAAAACAAGATATGCGTTTCGGCAATTCAAAGACGGATATCGGAATAAAGGGGGTAAGAAAATGATTTCGCTTCTTTCATTTTTAAATGCGCATTTAAAGATATTGCAGGCAATTCCCTCCTCGATGCTTACCGCTCCGCAAACAAAAAAGCTTCCTGCCGTCGATTGATACCCACAGGCAAGAAGCTCAACGATCCCGAATGTTCTTTGTAACAAAGATCTTTCGGTTTATAGACCGCTCAACTGCCCTGTTGACACCGAACGATGCAACAGGGCAGTTAGTTTTTTTCAATGAATGTTTATTCGGATTAGTACAAATCCCATGTAGTTATTAGTACAAATCCCATGTAGTTTCCTCTGTTTCTCCCTGTGCGATGAGCTCGCCGTCCACACATACCTTATCACAGAACTTTACATCGCGGATTTTGTTTTTTTCGATATCAAAAATAAAACGGAAACCGATGAAATTAAAATCCTCCTCTTTAAAATCACCATCGTTATATCCAAAGGAAGGCTTATTACTTTTTGAATACCGAACCCTATCCGAAATCCTTAAATAAACTTCAAACTGATCCGGATCCTGATGCTGCCAATATCTACCGTCTTTGAGAGGCCTGATGGTATAATCAATTCTAAAGTCACCGGCTCTCCGATTGACTCGATTATATTTTTCAAGGATCTTCCACACATCTTCCCCAAAAATCCTCTTCAAAAATGCTTCCGACGGAAGAATTTTACACAACGTACGCGTGTAGACACCTGCCCAATGTGCCCGATCTCCGTCAAAAAGAAAAAGAGGCACCCTAAATTCTTTCGGTTCTTCGCCGTTGATACGCACCGCCCAATGTTTCTCAAAACCCTTGTGACCACGCTCGTAAAGCACATTGCGCAAGTCCCGATATGTATCAATTATTCTCAATCCGCTTTTACCAATCGAAGAGTAAGGCAGACCCGCCAATGCCTACGGTCTTGGATAAAAACGGAAATTAACCGAATCGTGACCGACACGGTAATATGCGTCATATCCTATCATGGATACATTTTCATCTTCTTTTTTGAATGTAAAATCAAAGCTGCAACAAAGATCCGCAGTTCCTCCGTTCGGAGATTGATAAATGCTCATCATCAATCTTCCCTTACCGTATGCATCAAAAAAGGTTTCTCCGTCATAACATGGCGTAAACGTAACGGTCGTCTCTCGATTAGGCTGCATGCTTCTGTCGCGAACGGTATTGACGGTTACCTCATCCAAAATCCACATGAGAAAATTCCTGCTCCCGAGAGCTTTGCAGATTTTTTTCAATGAAGCATCGATCGGCAGCTTTTTCAAATCATCCGCGGTGTGAAATTTATGATACGAAACGGAATCGGTGGCTTTCCTTATGCTGTAAAGATCGCCCTTTTCATGCTTAAAATTTTGCGAAAAAGTTGCACTCCACAACCAATAAAAATCCGAACGCCGGAAACTGTCGTCGAATGCCTTCGGGAACAAATTGTTTGAAACCTTCCAATGCACTTTCATGGCATTTGCATTCGTATACTCCGCTTTCGCGTTTTCCGCCCATGCACCGACGGTTAAAGCCGCCGCGCATCCCATTATGTGTGTATATGCTATTTTGTTTATAAAGTCTTCACATTCATTCTTTACTTTGGATCCCCCCCCCACCCCCGTCAAGCGTTTTTTTTGAAAAAATTTAAGAAACGATTAAAAACAAGTGCAAAACGAGGGGATGGCTATCCTCCGCTCGGAATGTTAAGGAAGGCTGTATGAACAAAACGAATTATTCCTCGCCCTTCGCCTTCACCAGATACTGCTTTAATAACGCGGGCTCTTCAAGCAATGCATCGAGCGGTACGGCTTGTTCAAGGGAGAAATTACCGCTGTGCGTGCGGCGTAATTGCGCTAAATGCCCGCCACAGTTAAGCTTGGAACCGATATCATGTGCCAATACGAAAACATCGGTGGCTTGCCTCAAAAAAAGCAAGACCGAATTACCTTTTAGCCGATGCGTTTCTCTTTACTTCCCCATCTCCGGGAACAAAACTTCGATCTGCGTTGCAAGTCCGGTGCTCGGGTCGTATCCAAGCAGTTGCGTTTTATAGTGAGAAAAATTTTGCGCATTTCCGCGCTTCCCGGCGACGTAACACAGACCGTACAACGCCTGCGAGTGAATGTATTTGGAGGTGCTTTTGCAGAGCGGATGAAATTCCTTTTCCGCCGCTTCCAAATCGTTGACGTGCAACGCGGCAAATCCGCAACCGACCGACGCCTCGTCGCACAAAGGTTGGATCTTTAAGTGCGTTTTGGCTTTTTGATAATAACGCAACGCCTTTTCGTATTCCTTTGCCTTCATGCTCTCGTTCGCCTGTTCCAGAAAGACCAAACCGCGTACATTCCCGACGCCTGACGGTAAAGAAGCGCTCTCCGCCCAGGCGACGCGTTCCGCAAGCGTTGCCTTGCTTTGGTAATCCCGCAGACACTTTTGAGCCTTGCGATCGTTCATCCAACGAAACACAACGGCAACTCCGCCAATGACAACAACGGCGCAGGCGATGCGAACCCACAACTGCGCGTGTCGAACCAGCCAATTCCAAATTTTTCGCTCGCGAACCGTGACATCCTGTTGCGGACTTTGTTCGAATTCCGCATTTTGTCCCGCTTCCGGAAAGCGAAGAACCGACGGCTTTTTTTTCTCTTTCACGCCTTTCTTCTAGCACAACCCGTGCCGTACGTCAACGTTTCCGTTCGCGCGAAACGGTTGCGTCTGTCGGCAAGTGAAATTATAATAAAGATGTCGTATGCGCGTTTTGATCGCAACTCCCGAGTGTTTCCCGTTCGTTACTACGGGCGGTTTGGGAGAAATGGTGAGCGGGTTCGTAAAAGCACTGGCACGACGCGGACACGAGGTGCACGTCGGATTGCCGCTGTACGGGAGCGTTTGCCCGAATGGCGATTGGACAAAGACCGATAATATCGCGGTACCGTTTGGCGGCGGGATACGTTTGTGCAGCGTTTGGACGCATTGCTCCGAAGGCGTAACGTATCATTTTATAGAATATCATGCGTATTTCGGCGGAAGCAATGTCTACGGCGGCGAAAACGAAGGCGAACGTTTCGCGTTCTTTTGCCGCGCTTTGCTTGCAATGTGCGAAACGTTCCGTTGGATTCCCGATGTGATTCATGCGCACGATTGGACGACGGCACTGTTGCCCGTGTACCTGAATACAACCCTATCGCACACGCCGTTGTGTCAAACGGCGACGGTTTTTACCATCCATAATTTGAACTACCAGGGGCTTTTTTTGCCGTCTCTGCTGTATCGGGCGGAAATTCCGATGTCCGAATTTCGTTCCGATCGTCTGGAAGCGTTGGGATATGTTAATTTTCTTAAAGGTGCGCTGTATCACGCCACGAAATTGACGACGGTCAGCCCGCATTACGCAAAGGAAATTCAAACGCCTTCCTTCGGTTGCGGTCTGGATGATGTTTTGCGCTTTAAAGCGGCGGATTTGATCGGCATTCTGAACGGTATCGATACGGCGCGTTGGGATCCGTCAAGCGATCCGTCGATTGCAGCGCATTACACATGTCACAATTTGGAGCCGAAAGAAACCTGCAAACGGGCATTGCGGCAGATTTTGCAACTGCCGAATGAACCCGTGCCCTTGTTTGGCGTCGTGAGCCGTCTGTGCGAACAAAAAGGGCTCGATGTGCTTTTGGAGATTTTGCCGTACCTTTTGCGGAACTTGTCGATGCAGTTAATCGTCATGGGAAACGGCGAACCGTCGTTGGAAGCGCGCTTGTGCGATTTGGAACGCAATTTTCCGAACCGTCTGCGCGTCAAAATCGGTTATGAGGCGGATTTGGCGCACAAAATTTACGCCGGTTGCGATTTTTGCGTGATGCCGAGCCGTTTTGAACCGTGCGGGCTTAATCAAATGTATGCCCTGCGTTACGGCATGTTGCCGATCGTGCGCGAAACGGGCGGTTTGGCGGATACGGTTGAAAATTGCGACGAGATCAACGGTCGCGGTTGCGGGTTCGTCTTTCGGGATTTGACGAACGATGCACTTTACAATACCGTCGGCTGGGCATGCGCGACATATTTTGACCGTCCGCAATTATTCCGAACCCTGCAACAAAACGCCATGAAACGCAATTTCGGCTGGGAACGCTCGGTGCAAGCGTACGAAGAAGTGTACCAGTGGGCGGTGGAACGGAGAAGGGGTGAGTAAAAAAGCGGGAGGTTTGCGGGATTGTAAGGATAAAGTTTTCTGTTTTTCGGGAAAAATTGCTTTAATCACATGCCAAAAGAACGGCTGGAGGGTGGATTTTTATCGATTTTTACAACAACCTGCTCCGCCTTTAAGCGTTTTTGTATTTCTTTATCGTACTAAATAACCGTGGAACGACTTCGAACCCTACCTCTCTCCAAGCAAGGTTTTTCGTTTTTTATCTATATGCAGGTGCCTTGTCAAAAGACGGCAATAATTTTAAAACATCAACAACCGGGAGAGCTCAAGCCACCCCCATACTTAAGGATACTCTTTCGAAAATCCTGAAGCTATATCAAACGGCGTGTTTTCCGCGATGAGCCTAATTCTGCGCTTCTTCGCTCTTCCCTTTCTCCGCATCCTCACTCGTCGTCGCTTCTCCCGCTTCTCTCTCTCTTTTTTCTCCGACAACCTCAATCGGTACCGTCAGTTCATCAAATCCCTGCGCCGAAACGTATAAGTGACCTTTGTCCGGTTCGCCGCCTTCGATGGAGACTGTCGCAGTATCTTCGCCCGTTGCGAGGCGCACTTCCGGCATGATGACGCTGTTCGGAATGTCGGTGGTAACGTTAATATACAAGTCGCTCGGGGACGGTCTGTTGGCGCGAAGCGTAAAGTCCGTTTTTTCGCCGACGTGCAGCGAAATTTCCGTCGGCTCTGCCGCAAAACGACCGCTGTCGATGAGTAAATTGCCGACGAAATGCATTTCTTCGCCGACCGTTACAGACACGGGATACATTTTCCCGACCGTCACCGCCGGGACGCGGAACGACAGCACGTTTTCCGAAAGCAATTCCGTCGGTGCATCGTAATCGCCGACGCGGATGCGGTTGTTTGCCGTAAAGCCGCTCCCGAGGACGCGCACTTCGCTTCCCACGGGGGCGCGGTCAATTTCCAGCGACAAATTGCCGAAGCCCGAAATCGAAAACGACGCCAGCGGGGTTTTGCGCACATAACTCTTTATGCGCCCGGAGCGATACTGCTCATAGCTGACCTGAAAATAATACTTGGCGTCCGTCCGCGACGCATCCAACTCATGGTCATAATAGTATAGTCCCTCCATATCCGCGTCCTGCCGTAACGGAAACTGTTGCCCGTCGATGACCAACAGCGGCTTAAACGTATCTGGAACCAACTTTTGTAGATTCACGGCGCACTGTACCGTAAAACGATATAAATTCGACGGATTGCGCTTCGCCGTTTGCGGCGTCAGATTGGTGACGTACTGCGATCCGCATCCCGACAGCAGACCGCAACCAACAACCGCGATAAGACGTAAAGCATGTTTTTTCATAGACCGAAACCGTTCCATAGCTTATTTTTTTCTAAAACGCCCCTTTCATGCAAGCGTTAAGTTTGGGTCTTTACGTTCATGTGCCGTTTTGTCCGAACGCCTGCGGGTACTGTCACTTTTATAAATGCCGACCGACCGCTTCATCGGTAAAACGCTTTTTGGGACAAATTTCTCTTGAGTACGAACGTTGGCAGAACGTTTGGGAGGGGCGACCTTTTGAAACCCTCTATTGGGGCGGCGGCAGTCCGAGCTGTTTGGACGTTGATGCTTTACGCGCCTTGGGACGTTTATGCCCGACGACGGAACATCTGAAAGAATGGACGGTGGAAGTTTCCCCGACGTCGATTACGGAGGAAAAACTTCATGTTTTAAAGGAGCTCGGTGTCACTCGTCTCTCTCTGGGTGTGCAAAGTTTTAACGTTCAAACGTTGCAAAAACTGGGACGCAAACAAACGCCGCAACAGGTTTATGACGCGTTTGAAAAAATGCGTGCCGTCGGCTTTAAGAATATCAATCTGGATTTAATCTTTCCGCCCGACTTTACGTCCCTTGAGGCCTGGAAAGCGGATTTAAAGGCGGCGATTGCCTTGCGTCCCGAACATCTTTCAACGTACTGTTTAGCGTATGAGAATGAAGCGGGTTCTTTCACGCCCGAGGCGTATCAACGCGTTGACAACGATCACGAGGCGGATTTTTATCGCTTTACATGGGAATTTTTGGAGCAAAACGGTTATCGACATTATGAAGTTTCGAATTTTGCGCGCCTCGGATACGAATGCCGACATAATGTCAATACCTGGCGCATGCAGGAGTGGCTCGGTTGGGGACCCGCCGCGGCGTCGCAGTTTCATTTGAAACGTTTTCAAAATTCCCGTTCTTTAGACTATGCTTTCGGCGAAACCGTCGAAAACGTCTCTTTGACGGAGGAGGATTTGTGTAAGGATTGTCTTATTTTCGGATTGCGTATGTGCGACGGCGTGGATTTAAATGAACTGCAACGGCGTTTCCCGGAAGTGGATTTAAAAATTTATCAACCGCTGTGGGAACGCTTTGAACGGGAAGGATGGGTGGTTTTTGAAAACAATCGCGTGCGCTGCACGACGAAAGGTCTGCTGTTGGCGGACGGCTTGGCGTCGGAACTGCTCTGAGAGCGGCGGAATTTTACAAAAACACCTTAAAGAAACTTGACAGACGTTCTTTACACCCACAATCTCAAGTGCGTTGAGTGCGTGCGTTGAGTGCGTGCGTTGAGTGCGTGCGTTGAGTGCGTGCGTTGAAAAAGTTGGTAAAAACAATGGAAGACAACGCAGTCGTGAGGAAGTGCGGGTTTTGTATTATCGTCGCACTTTGTTTTCTTTTATCCGGATGCGGCGAGACATCGCGACCGTATCGCAATTCCGAGTTCACGTACGGCAACATGAAGTGGCATTTGGAAAAAGGCAAGACGCACAAGAGTGAGGTTTTGGAAACATTTGGTCCGCCAAATATTACTTCGACC
Organism: Verrucomicrobia bacterium UBA3222; assembly: GCA_002363035.1. Taxonomy (GTDB): domain Bacteria; phylum Verrucomicrobiota; class Verrucomicrobiia; order Opitutales; family UBA9783; genus UBA3222. Next base: position 29,723 of record DEWA01000005.1, on the reverse strand, counting down.
GACAGCGAAGGCTTGGATATGTGGGTGTACCAGAAGATGTCGACGTCCAAAATCGAGAGTGCCTTCGGCGGGGGTTTGAATTTGTCGGCGTTGATAAACGAAGTTTCGGGGAACGTGATGGGCGGTCGGCTTGCTCAGGCAGGTGTAAAAGGTAACCTCGGCGGTAACGGCGGCTTTCAGGGCGGCAAACATACGTCGACGCAATCGTCAAAAACGTGCACCATGATTTTGAAATTCAACGATCGCGGCATTTTGGTCGAATATCGCTTTCGCACGAGCAATTTCTGAGTCTTTTCCGAAAGCACAACGATGAGTTCGGGAGTCGAGGGTAAAAATGCGAACCGAAACCGTCGGTGGATGTGCGTCTGTTGCCTGTGAACACGGTGGCTTTTACACGAAAATAAAGCATGAGGAATAGGAAATCTTATTTGAAGTTTTTTGCGTTGACGGTCGTTTGTTGTTTGCTCGGCGGATGCGGCGGTGCGCCGAAGATGACGTCGTTGCAACTGAAATCCCTGCAGGAGCGCGAGTTTGAAAGCAACAAAAAGACGGTGTTTGCGAGTACCGTGTCGGTCTTGCAGGATTTGGGCTACCTGATCAAAACGGTGGATTACAAAGGCGGATTGATTACGGCGGAAAGCCCGTTGGAAGTCAGCCGCAATTATCTGACGTGGAACAAGAGCTCCAAACGAACCGGCGTCAGTGCCTTCGTGGATGAGTTCCCGAGAAAAACGACCGTTCGTTTGAATTTCGTCGTCAATGACGTTTCGGAACATTGGTTCAGTAAGGATACGACCGAAGAAACCGTGATTTTGGATCCGAGCGTGTACAATGAAATTTTTGATAAAATCGGTGAAAGTATCTTCCTGCGGGAGGGGATGAATTAAGAAAGCCGTTGTTTCGTTTATTCCTGCCGAATACAGATTTGGTGAAGAAATAAAAGAAATTTGTTTTTTGTTGTTCGAACGAATATCTTTACCGTCGTAAATCAACGTACTTTGAGTAACCTTTGGCAATATCGACCGCCCGTTGAAGGCGATGTTCTTCTTTCAGACGTTCGAAGGCATTCCGCGGTTCTGCTTCTCCGCGACACCGTTGCAGGTACCAACGGCTTTCTTCCTTGAGCATCCGACCGATGTCGTGCAGTGCGTTTTCGTCCGCCCAAAACGGGGATAATGTGGTGCGAAATTCGTATGTCTCGGGAGGACGTTGTAACAGCAATTCCACGGAAGCGTTCAAGTTCGTGAGCAAGGAAGAGGCTTCGTTCGGATGCGCCAATTTGAGATAACGTTTCGGCGAAGTCTTTAAGTCCATCGCAACGTAATCAACCTCGGGCGCAACCGATTTCAAAACCTCCGAACGGCTGCCGTTGGTGTCGAGCTTTATTTTTAAATTCAGAGCCTTGAAATGTTCGATGAGCTGGGAAAGTAAATCTTCTTGTAACGTCGGTTCGCCGCCGCTGATGCACACACCCGTTAAAAGTCGTCGTGCATCGCGCAGGTAAGATAAAATTTGTTCCGACGTCCAACCGTTGTGCTCGACATCCGCTTCCAGATTTTGATTGTGACAATAGGAACAGTGAAAATTGCATCCGGGTATGAAAACAACGGCACAAACTTCGCCGGGATAATCCACCAGTGAATGTTTCAGAAAGCCGAATTTCATATTCCCTTTATTCTATGGTTTAAGAGAAAATTGCGGTCATTATCTTTGAGAGAGAAGAACAACGCCCCCGTTCGAAGCCGTTCGACAACCGCGAACAACGTTCGGAGCTCTTCGATTACTCCACGTTACACGGTATTAACGGGAACATTCCTTTTGAGAAAAACGCACCTCTTCACGTGCGAAACTTCACGCGTGCGTTTCCGTTCGCGCAACCGCTCAGCTTGCCATGCGGATACGTTCCTTCATTTTGTCCGTATCGTAAATCACTTCCGTATGTTTTCCGACCAACACCAGTGCGGGTAAATTGCGAACATTGTATTTTCTTGCAAGATCCAATCCCTCTTCCTCAGAGGTATTCACACAGGTACCCGCGAAATGTTGTTCGACAAGATACGGTTTCATTGCTTGGCACTTGATGCACGTATCGCTGTGAAAGAACAAAACATCGGACGGTTTGTCGGTGGTATTCAAGGCGTTTTCGTTCCCTTTGACGGCATCCTCCGAAAAGAGCATTCCTTCGGAAGACGCTTTCCCGCAGGCATCGTTTCCGCACGCCCTGTCGGATGTCCCGCAGGCGCATTTTGAAGTTTTACCTTCCGAGGCTTCCGCGTTGCATGAACCCTGCTCATGTCCGCCGCATCCGCAGGCAAACGGCGCGCATTCGCCGGGCGGAACGGAATGCGCGACATCGTACGTAACGCGCTGCTTAAATTCCTCCTTTTTGCCCTTGTTCCAGAACGTGACCGCGCGGTAATAGCCCGTAATACGGCTGTAGACCTCCATCTCGGTGCCGCACTTCGGGCAAAAATCCTGTCGTCCCGCCAAACGTCCGTGGTTCTCACACACCGAAAACGTCGGGGAAATCGAAACGTACGGAATGCGGAAGTTTTCGACGATTTGGCGCACCAACGTACGGCAGGACTTGGCATCCGGCAGCGATTCGCCCAAAAACACATGAAAAACCGTTCCGCCGGTGTATTTGGTTTGCAGACTTTCCTGCTGTTTCAACGCTTCAAAGACGTCTGCCGTATAATCGACCGGCAGGTTGGAAGAATTCGTATAGTAGGGGTCGACGGTTCCCGATTGAATCATGTTCGGGAATTTTTCCTTGTCGATCTTCGCCAAACGATAGGAAGTCCCTTCGGCGGGCGTCGCTTCCAAATTGTACAAATTGCCGGTTTTTTCCTGAAAATCTTTCAATTTTTCCCGCATGTGCATCAAAACTTCCTCCGTGAAGGCATGTCCTTCGGGAGTGGCAATGGACTGGTGCAGGAAATTGAGGCAACATTCGTGCATGCCGACCAATCCGATGGTCGAAAAGTGATTGTTGAAGTGCTTCAAATAGTGCTTCGTGTAGGGGAATAAACCCTGTTCCATCAGCTTTTCAATGGTGCGCCGCTTGCATTCGAGCGAGTCTTTGGCAAGCTCCATCAAATCATCCAAACGTCGGTAAAAATCCTCTTTATTGCGACTCAAATAACCGATGCGCGGCATATTGAGGGTCACCACGCCAATGGAACCGGTGAATTCGTCCGCGCCGAACAGCCCGCCGCCGCGCCGCCGCAGTTCGCGCTTATCCAGCTGCAACCGACAGCACATACTGCGCACATCCGACGGATTGAGGTCGGAATTGACGAAATTTTGGAAGTACGGCGTGCCGTATTTGGCGGTCATTTGGAACAGCAAATCCGCATTCTCGCTGTCCCAATTAAAATCTTTTGTAATATTATACGTCGGGATGGGATAGGCGAAACCGCGTCCGTCGGCGTCGCCTTCCAGCATGACTTCCAAAAACGCGCGATTGATGAGATCGATTTCCGCCTGGCAATCCTTGTAACACAGATCGCTCTCTTTCCCGCCGATGACCGCTTTTTTATTCGCCAAATCGTTCGGGCAGACCCAATCGAGCGTGATGTTGGTGAACGGCGGTTGCGTGCCCCAGCGGGACGGCGTGTTGACACTGAACACAAAACTCTGAATGTGTTGCTTGACTTCGTCGAACGATAAACCGTCATTTTTAACGAACGGCGCCAGGTAGGTATCGAAGCTCGACAGCGCTTGTGCACCCGCCCATTCGTTTTGCATCGTGCCGAGGAAGTTAATGATGTGCCAGATGGCGGTCGAAAAATGTTTCGCCGGTTTGGAATTGATTTTCCCGCGAACGCCGCCGAAGCCCGTTTCCAACAACTGCCTTAAACTCCATCCGGCGCAATAACCGGAAAACATCGATAAATCATGCAGGTGAAAATCGCCGTTCTTGTGCGCGTCGGCAATCTTTTTGTCGTACACCCGATGCAGCCAGTAGTTGGCGGTAATCGCACCCGCGTTGTGCAAAATCAGCCCGCCGACCGAGTAATTGATACTGCTGTTTTCGTTGACGCGCCAGTCGCTTTGGTTCAGATAGCCGTCCATCGTTTTTTCGATGTCCAGCACCAACGCTTTGCCTTCGCGCAACCGTTCGTGTTGATGACGGTACAAAATGTACGCCTTCGCCACATCTCCGAAATGTTCCTCCATGAGCGTTTGTTCGATGATGTCCTGAATTTCTTCGACGGCGGGAATGGTGCGGGCGTGATAGCGACGATTGACGGCATCCGTCACCTGATCCGTGAGACGCAACAGCGTCTCCTTCGAATGCGGGCTTTGCGTTGCCAAAAACGCCTGTTGCAGGGCATTGAAAATGCGCTCTTTTTGGAACGGAACAAACATACCGTCGCGTTTGATAATGGTTTGAACGGGCATGGCTGATGATCGATTTTCTTTATTGTCCGATGTTCGGAAAAGAAATGCAAGTTGTTTTGAAGTGAAAGTTTTTTTGAAGAGATGGAGATAATGAAAAGATTTTTCGATGATTGAAAGATGGGCATAATTTTTAAACAAGCTGGGACAAAAACAATGAACATGCGGGGAAAATGTGTGGAACAATGAAGGTTGTGTTGCAAGATACAGGGACAATATCCTCTGGGTTCATTTGTTTTTTTAAAAAATCTTGCATACATCTTTTTTCCTGTATAGAAGAGGCGGTGAGATTTGATTCTTTTTATGGTAACCGTAACCGTTTTAACATCCGATACGTTCGAAGCTTTCATTCAACAACCGCTGGCGGTGGTTGATTTTTGGGCGCCGTGGTGCGGTCCGTGCCGTGCGCTGGCGCCGATTTTGGAGAAAGTGGCGCAGGAGCAAAACATTGCGATCGGTAAAGTCAACGTGGAAGAAGGCGATACGGAAGCTTTAGTAAAGCAGTATAACATCCGCAGTATTCCGGCGTTGTTTTTCTTCAAAAACGGACAACAGGTCGGCAGTCACGTCGGCGCGCTTTCGGAAGAAGATTTATTGAGTAAAATTCGGTCTTTATGAAGCCGCAGGCGTTGTTGCTTGATCTCATCAAGCGCTATCCGTCACTGAAGTCACTGCGAACGTCTTTGGAAGCGGGATTTCATCTGTTGCGCGAAGGCTTCCAGCAATCGGGAAAGTGGCTGATTGCCGGCAACGGCGGCAGTGCGTCAGATGCGGATCACATCGCCGGCGAGTGGTTAAAGGCATTCATGATTAAGCAAGCACCTGCCGATGTACCCGAGGAGTTGGCGTGTCACCTGCAACACGCGCTCCCGGCGATCCCGCTGGCAAATTTCATCGGTCTTCATACCGCTTTCGGTAACGATTGCGACCCGAAATGGGCGTTTGCACAGTTAACGTATGCATTGGGCAAACAAGGCGACGGTTTGTTGGCGATCAGCACATCGGGAAATTCGGAAAATATCTTAAATGCCGTTCGTGTGGCGCGCGCCAAACGCATGAAAGTGCTCGGTTTGACGGGACGATCCGGCGGTGCGTTGAAAGCACTTTGCGATGTTTGCGTGTGTGCACCCGAAGACGAAACCTACAAAATACAGGAATTGCATCTTCCGATTTATCACTGCTGGTGTCGCATGATTGAAGGGCATTTTTTTGGCTCCGACAAGCATCCGACAAAAAAACAAAAGAAAGAGGAGACTTCGTTACGGTTGGCGGTACGCCCGAAAAAGCGCACGCGCTAACGTTCTTTTACTTTGGATTTTTGCCGCTTTTTCTCAAAATCCAGACAGGAAGTTTAAAAAAGATATATGCTCCAAACGCTAAACATCACATACGCATGACGCATTGTTGCCTTATCCCAAAGCCCTCCAAGTGCTGACGTCTATCAAATTTAACACATAAAATCAAGCTAAAAAATCCATCAGGCTTTTGGAATTGTTTGTTATACTCGGAAAATTAAGAAAGAATAATACATTGTGCTTCTTAAAAACGGGTGCGGAATGATCAACTCCTGATACGAAACGTGCCGAACCAATACACAATTCATCAAGCATTAAATAAATGTAACGCTTTACTGTTTCATTTTACCAGTGGAATTCTCATCAAGCAGAAAATTTTATCAAATCTGATATATAAAGTCAAGCAAAAAAAATTCGAATAAAACCTAAAAAAACTCCTCTCGAGCTTTGAAAATTGAGAAAACGATGCGTTGTTACCTTCCTAAACAGGTCAAAATACAGAAACCGCCGACGTAAAATTGCGAGACAGGCACCGCACTTTTAGAAAAGTCTAAAAATCGGCGACCACACTCACCGTTTCGGCGCGTTCGGTTTGCGCGCAGCCCCATGTCGCGGTCCGAAACTGCGCTTCGGCGGGTTCACGTTCGTCGTCATCTCTTTTAAACGGAAGCAAATCGTCGCCTGCGTCAAATCATAAGGGTTCATTTCGACTTTGACGCGGTCTCCGACGCCGATGCGGATGAAATTCTTTCGCAATTTTCCCGATAAACGCGCCAGAAGTTCATGTTGATTGTGATTTAATTGCACCCGAAAAGTATTTCCCGATAACGCTGCAATGACTTTGCCTTCAAGCTCCAACTTCTCTTCACCCATCAACAGGCTTTATTCTGTCGAATACAACGATTTCGTCAAGTGTATTCGGCTTTGAGGACGGTTCGCAACTACTGTGACAACGGAGAAACGATTGCACAAAAGACGCTGTCCGATTATTTATAGAAGCAGTAATGGTAAAAACATTTCTTCTGGTCGACGGCAACAATTTGGCGTTTCGGTGCTTTTACGGCGTGATGCCGTTAACCAATGCGCAGGGGATGCCGGTGCAGGCGATTTACGGCTTTTTGCATTCGTTGCGAATGTTGGAAGTTCAATCGAAGCCCGATGTAACGATTGTATGCTTTGACGGCGGACGTTGCGAAAAACGGCTTCAACTGGCGGCGGATTACAAGGGCAATCGCGCGCCGACGCCGGACGATTTCAAGGTGCAAATGCCGTATATTAAACAGGCAACGACCTTGTCGGGCATGTTGTGTTGCGAAAAAGAAGGCATCGAGGCGGATGATTTGATCGGTTCCTGGTGTGCGTTTGCGGAAGAAGCGGGCGATAAAGCGATTATTGCCAGTGCCGATAAGGATATGATGCAGTGCGTCGGCGCAAATGTTTCGCAACACATACCCTCGCACCACGGTTGGGTATCGTTGGACGAACAGGGCGTATTTGACAAAACGGGTGTTTGGCCGAACCAAATCGCGGATTTTTTGGCACTGATCGGCGATACCGCGGACAATTACGCGGGGATTGCGGGCGTCGGTCCGAAAACCGCCGCTTCCTGGCTGCAATGTTACGGTTCGATTGAAGGGATTTTTAAAAATCTCAAAACATTAAAGCCGGAACGTTTTCGATCGATTTTGGAACAGTCGCGCGATTTATTGCGTCGCAACCAAGCCCTGGCGACATTGGAGCGAGGCACGGGACTTATCCAGGACCAAATTCCGACGTTGGAAACATTGCACCCTGATACGGACGCGTTGGAACAACTGTTGCATCAATTGGGATTGAAACAGTTGGCGCGAAAATTACGGGATCGCACGCAACCGACACCGCAACAGAGTGAGCTGTTTTGAGCATTGAAAGAGGTGTTAAGGATTTCTTTTTATCGTTGGTTGTTTTCTGTGACAATCATCATTAAACCGAAACTTTTTTAAAAAACGCCGCCCCCATAACGACGCTTTCGACTCCCAATTCCTGCAAACGTTGTGCTTCCGGCGTTCGAATACCGCCGTCAATGCAGAGTTTTAAATGCGGGAAATGTCCACGAAGTTCTTTTACGCGTTCGTAGGTTTCTTTAATGAAAGTTTGCCCGCAAAAACCGGGATGCACGCTCATCAACAGCAGATGTTGCGTTTTCGAAATCCAATCTTGATACGTTTGCAGCGTTTCGATTGAAGTTTCGGGATTAACGGCAAAACCCCAATCGATGTTCTTGGATTGCAGGCAATGTACGGCTCCCGCCAAAACTTCGGGCGCAAGTTCAATGTGGATGAATAATCGTTGCGCGCCGCTCTTGATGAAGGCTTCGAAGTGCTGTTGCGGGTTTTGTACCATGAGGTGGATTTCGCGAAACAACCGAGGGAATTCCTTTGCAACGGCGGCAACAACGCTCGCGCCGAAGCTGATGTTCGGAACAAAATGTCCGTCCATGATGTCCAAATGGATGCGACGGCATTCGGAACGTTCAACAGCTTTGAGGGCATCGCAATAACGCAACGGATCGGCGGCGAACAGCGAAGGAATGATTTCGGGAGTTTTTAGGGGATCCGTCATAAATTTGCGATGGGTACGGAATATGAAAGGAGCAGCTTTACGGTTCAGACACGATCTTTTCGCGCGATTATTCCCGCTCTTCCTCCGATACTTCGGTTGACGGCGCGCTCCCATCCGTACTTTCGAAGCGATCCGACGGTGTCGGTTCCGCGGAAAGTTCTTCCTCGGTTCCGCCTTCGGATTTTCCCTCTGCATTTGTATCGGCTTTTATATCGGCGGTTTTCGAAGGAATTTTCTTGCCCGAAGCCGCCAACAGTTGCGACGCGACCTGCTTCGCCAAGGCGCGCGTCAGTTGCGGTGCGCGCTGGTATTCAATCGCCTGCGCATTGGTGGTTGCCGTAATGCCGACGCTCGCCGAAACGGAACCTTCCGAGATTACTCCGCCGTTGCGATTGTCCCGTAATGTGTATTTGCAGGTGGCACTGAGAGATAAGGATTTTGCTTTTTCGTCGTCATCTTCATCCACCACGCTGATGCCGCGATTGTAATTACTCACCGTCGTTTCGAGAGTCGCATCGGCTTTGTTTGACGGTGCAAGACGCAGAAAACCGTTGCGCAGAATTTCTTCGCCCAACTGCCGCGTTAAATCGCCCGAAAGTTGTGCCGTCAGAGCTTCCTTCACGGTCGGCTTAACGTAAATCGTTTTAATGTTGTACGAGTCGACGGGAAAGCCGGCGCGATAACGACAGCCGCCGAGCGAAAGCAACAGGGGGGTGATGAGAAATACGCCGATTACTTTAAGACATTTAGGGAACATCGCTGATAGGATGGCGTTTTTTTTGCATTCTTTCAACCGTAATGCATTTCCGAATGTCTGAAATGAACCAAACGGACTCCGAATATATGTAACACAGACGATGACAAGCCTTTATCTGAGGCGTTTATTGCAAAATTCGAAGTATCGGGTCGAAAAAACGACAAAAATGTCCGATATACGTGGTACGTCACCCTGTAACGGCGACCGTAAAAGGAAAATTGCATGAACATTCGGCAGGAGCGGAACGGCAATACGATGATTATGACCTTGGAAGGTTCCCTGGATGCCGTTCATGCGCCGACGTTTGAAGCAACGTGTCGCGAATTTTTAAACAACTGCCCGAAGCACATCATTTTGGATGGGACGCATTGGGATTTTGTCAGTGAAGCGGGATTGCGGGTTTTCCTGACGCTGCTGAAGGAACTCAAAGGACGGGCAACCGTCGCCTTGGCGCATCCGACGCCGTTGGTGAAGCAGATTTTCGGCATTTCAGGATTTTCAGAATGCTTTACGTACTATGATACACTTGAAGAGGCAAAAAAAGCTTTAGAGAAACAATAATTACATCCAAAACGACGCATGTTCGGGAACTTTTTCCTTCAAAATTGACGTTTCTTCACGATGAGGTAGCATAAAACCGTCATGCTTCCGGTATCGGCGGTTATCATCGCGAGCAATGCGGCGGATACCCTCTCGATCTGTCTGCAATCGTTGCGCGGTCGGGTGCGGGAAATTGTTGTTGTCATTAACGATTGCACGGACGATACGCGGAAAATTGCCGAAAGTTTCGGGGCGCGCGTCATCGAACACCCGTGGAAAGGTTTCGGCGAACAAAGGGATTTTGCCGCATCACAAGCAAACGAAGCATGGCTGTTGTGCGTCGACAGCGACGAAGAAGTCACACCCGAGCTGTATATGTCGGCGGAAACGTTTTTCGAAAGCCCTCTGTGCGAGCAAACGACGGCTTGTTTCGTCAAGCGCATCAATCGTCAGTTCGGTCGCTGGTGTTCCGTCGATCGCAGTTTGTTTCTGGTAAAAAAAGCGGCAGTGCATTGGGAAGGTGCGGTGCACGAACGTGCCTGTTTTCAAGGACAAACGCAAGTATTAAAGGGTTATTTGCGGCATTACACGGAGAAAAACGTCCTGCATGCGTTAGAGAAAAACGTACGTTACGCGCGTACAAGAGCCGCCGATTATGCCAAAAAATACTCGCAACGTGGTCTTATGATAAAATGCATAATGCATCCCGGGCTGAATTTTTTCTCTTTTTACCTCCGAAAGAGACTTTTTTTGAAGGGCTTTGCGGGTTTTTATGTTTCCGTTATGCAGGCGTTTTTTTGCTTTTTGAAATACCTGTTAGCCCTGGAATTAAAACGAAACGATGATTGAAAAAACGCTCGTTCTTCTCGCGGCGGGGCGCGGCAGTCGTTTCGGCGGTTTGAAGCAACTGCATCGCTTTCGACCGCAGAATGCTTTTTTGGCGGAATACGCGCTCTTTGATGCTTGGGAAGCGGGATTTCGACGTTTTGTCGCCATCGTCAGCTCCGATACACGGGAGGCGTTTCAATCGCTTTTTAAGAAACGTCATTTGGAAGATGTTGCCCGCTGTGTGTTGCAAACGGACGATGGTGTTCCGCAAATATGGCGAAGCGAACGCACCAAACCGTGGGGAACGGGGCAGGCATTGGTCGCCGCAAGTGCCTTTATCGAAACACCCTTCGTGATGGTGAACGGCGATGATTTTTACGGTCGCGAAGCGTATCAACTTGCGGCGGATTTTATCGATCAATACCCATCGGAAGCGGCTTTGGTCGCCTATCCGTTGGAAGCGACGCTGTCGCCGAACGGAAGCGTTTCGCGCGCATTATGCACCGTCGAAAACAACAATGTGCTCCGATTGGATGAATATACGTGTGGAATTCGGGGCAGCGAAATTGTCGGGAAGCGCAAAGTTTGTTCGTCGCAGGTTCTCGAAACGTCCTCTGCGGGTTCGGCAGACACGGCGGATGCCATTGTCGCACTTGATCCAAAACAACCGACATCGCTGAACTTTTTTGTGCTTCCGAAAACTATTCTTTCGCCGTTAAAGGCACTGTGGGAACAATTTCTAAAAAACGTAACTGATCCGAAGAACGAGGAATTTTTTCTGCCAACCGCCGTTCAAACAGTGCTGAAACAGCAACATAAAGACCTACACCTTTTAAACAACCCCCGCGGTCAATGGTTGGGAGTGACGTATGCAAACGACACGGAAGCGGTCGAAAAATTTTTGACGGAACAGACGGCGGCGGGATATTATCCGAAGACGTTCGGGGGAAACTGCTTCGGCAGCAACTCAAACGGCATAAGATGTGAATGAGTAACAATGCACATCGGAACCGACATCGTTGAAATCGAACGCATCCGCCACCTGGTTGAACGGCATGGCGATCGTGTGCGCGGAATGATTTTCACCGAACACGAATGGACGTATTGCATGTCAAAACCAATCCCATGGCCGTCGTTCGCGGCGCGCTTTGCGGCAAAGGAAGCGGTTTCGAAAGCCTTCGGCGTCGGTTTATTCGGTTCGAAACTCAAATGGACATCGATTGAAGTTCGCAACGACGCCAACGGCATGCCGCGGGTTTGTTTGGACGACAACGGCACATTTTATTTAAAACAATGTGGCGGTACGAACATCGAACTTTCTTTGTCGCATTGCAAAGCCTACGCCGTAGCGGTGGCGGCGGTGAGTTGAAAAACATAAAAATACTCAACCCGAAAGCGACATCCGACACGATGCAACGGCAATGACTTTGGAGGTACAACGGCTCTGCCTTCACCCGAAAAACGCATACGAAAGCGTGGCAAAATACGGCATATATTTCTTTTTTGCGATTTTTTGCTTCAAATTTTTCAAAATCCCACTTGACACATACATACATACACTGGAGCAGTCGTTGTGAGAAGCAGGTTTCTTTTTACGGCAGGCATCGTCGGGGTGCTGTCGTCGGGCGTGGCGTCGAGAGCGGACGTTGATTACGAGCGGGAGTGGAACCCGTACGTGACGTTGCGCGGCGGATGGCTGTTCGGAGGAAAGACGAAGTATAACGATTGTTTTATCGACGGTGTTCACAAAATTAACGGCGATCGTAAAGAAAGCCTTAAAAGAGCATGGTCGGGTTCTGCTGAATTCGGCGTTTCAGTTTATGAGGATCGCATATTGGTCGGATTGGAACTGGGATATTTTACGGGAAAAGCAAAACATGAATTTGATGCTAACGAGGGGGCAAAATATGCGGCTCCTCACTCCATTATAAATTGGCTAAACGATAGCTATGCCGTTGCAGACGGGAAATGCAAAAATCTTTTTGCCGCCGCTAATGTGACGTTGAAAAAGGATGTCGGCGAACGAGCATTTTTGTACGGCGGTGTCGGTGCCGGTATGGCGCGTTCGGATTTTGGTGAATTTAACTGTAAGTTTGACGATGCCGGTGTAGCTCAAACCGGAAAGATTGATTTCAAAGCCAAGTGGCGGTTCTTGTTGCAGGCTTTTGCGGGAGCAGGTGTTTGTTTAAATGAAAATTGGTCGTTGACTGCCGGTTACCGTTTGCGGTATTTGGCGGGAGATGTCGATGGTTCAAAGAAATGGGGTGGTAATTACCGGTGGGATTGGAAGGTAAAACAAAACATGAGCCACGCCGCCGAAATCGGTCTGACATATCAGTTTTAGAGTATCCCGTTACGGGGATTGCAAAAAAAACGGGCATCGAATGGTGCCCGTTTTTGTTTTTAAGCGGGGAACGTTTTGTCATCCGTATGTTTGTTTCGGAGCGGAAAACAGACATTCGCATCGGGTGTTCCGGTACATGCGTGTACCGCTTCGGAAATTCTCTTCGGAATACGGAGTACAACTTGAACGGTATCGATACATTTGTCTTTTGAGAGCACTTATTTACCCGTTTCGAATGCGGGCGGAATACCGTCGCGGTTCCGTTGCGATTTCCGTTTTGAATTCGCTCAATCCTATTTCCTTTCATCGACGTTTCCCCGTCTTTCCGTCTCCGATGCTCTGACTTTACTTTTGACCCCTCTTCCGACATCGCCACAATAACGGTGTGTCGCAACCTTCCTTCGTCCACCTGCACGTACACTCCGAGTACAGTTTGCTCGACGGTGCCTGCAAGATGGAGAAGCTTGTGGCGCGCGCGGCGGAACTGCAAATGCCCGCGCTGGCATTGACGGATCACGGGAATTTGTTCGGCATTCCGCTGTTTTATAAATTAGCCAAGAAAGCCGGCATTCGTCCGATTTTGGGATGCGAAATTTACCTTTTATACGAAGGCACGCGTTTAGAGAAGGAACGTCGGCAGGGGGTCGAAGGGCTCAAGTTGGCACACGCCTGTTTGTGGGCGAAAGATTTGGACGGCTTCCGTAACCTGATGCAGTTGGTTTCGGATGCACACGTGCACGGATTTTACTATAAACCGCGAACGGATTTGGAGCAGCTGCGGAAGTACCATGAAGGTCTGATGTGTTCGTCGGGATGCATCAACGGCGTCGTGCCGCAGTTTTTGATGCGTGGCGAGTATGACAAAGCCAAACGGGCGTTGGAGGTTTTTTTGGAAATTTTCGGCAAAGAAGATTTTTACGTTGAGCTCCAAGACCAGGGCATGCCGGAGCAGGTCGATCTCAATCCGCAACTGTTGAAATTGGCAAGCGAATTGGGTGTGCGCGGTATCGCCACCAACGATGTACATTACATTCGCGCGGAAGATTGGGAAGCGCAGGATGCGTTGCTGTGCATTCAAACGGCGTCGAAGGTCAAAGACGAAGAGCGCATGCGTATGCCGACGCGGCAGTTTTATTTAAAATCCGCCGAAGAAATGGCGCAGGCGTTCCCGAGCAACCCCGAGTTGTTAGAGAATACGCTCCTTCTGGCGGAGCGTTGCAACGTCACACTGCCGTTCGGCGAAAATCACTATCCCGTATTCCGCATGACGCACCTGCCGGAGACGTTGCAACGGCATTATCCGACCAACCGCGAGCTGTTTCAGGGTTTATGCAAAGAGGGCTTAAAGGAACGTTACGGGATTGATTTTGAGACCCAATCCGGTCCCGATGCATTCGGTTTATCGGCGAAAGAGATGGTCGAACGTCTGAAGTTCGAATGGAGCGTTATCGAAAAAACGGGCTTCGTTGATTACTTTCTTATCGTCTGGGATTTCATTCACTGGGCAAAAGAACAAGGCATCTCGGTCGGTCCGGGGCGCGGTTCGGCGGCGGGTTCGCTGGTGGCGTATGTTCTCCATATTACCGACACGGATCCCATTCGCTTTCACCTTCTTTTTGAGCGCTTTCTCAATCCCGATCGCGTTTCGCCGCCCGATATCGATATCGATTTCTGCATGCGGCGGCGCGATGAGGTTATTCGTTACGTGCGCCAAACGTATGGCGAAGAAAGCGTCGGCAACATTATTACTTTCGGAACGCTCGGGGCGAAAATGGTCGTGCGTGATTTGGCGCGCGTCTACGATTTATCCTTCGCCGACGGCGATCGTTTGGCGAAAATGGTGCCCGACGACCTGAAAATTACCCTCGAGGATGCCCTGCAACGTTCGTCGGAGCTGAAACAGGCAACGGAAACGGATCCGACGGCGGAAAAAATCGTCCGCGAAGGCTTGGTGCTGGAAGGCATTGCGCGCAATTCGGGAACGCACGCCTGCGGGATGATTATCAGCGACCGCCCGATTGCGGAATTCGTTCCGACGACCTTGCAGGACGGTGCGCTGACAACCCAATTTACCAAGGACTACGTGGAGGAATTGGGACTGTTGAAGATGGACTTTTTGGGTCTGACAACGCTGACCATCCTCGGCGATGCGCAACAGATGGTGCGCGAGCAGGTCGATAAGGATTTTGATATTAACAAAATTTCCTTTGAGGACGAAGAAACTTTCCAAATGCTCAATCGCGGCGAAACGATCGGCGTATTTCAGCTGGAATCGGATTATATCCAAAAAATTTGCCGACAGTTCGAATTTCACTCGATTGACGAAATTTCCGCCCTCAGCGCGCTCAATCGCCCCGGACCGATGGAATGGATTCCCGAGTACATCAACGGCAAAAAGCATCCCGATCAAATTCGCTTCATCCATCCGTTGTTGGAACCCGTTTGTCGCGGCACCTACGGGATTTTGGTGTTTCAGGAGCAGGTGATGCAGGCGGCGCGCGTCATTGCCGGCTATTCGTTGGGCGAAGCCGATATCCTGCGTCGCGCCATGGGCAAAAAGAAGGTCGATGTGATGAACGCCCAGCGCGCGGTGTTTGTCAAGGGCGCGTGGGAGAAAAACGGCATTTCTGAAGGTAAAGCGAACGAAATTTTCGACGTTCTTGCGAAATTTGCCGGCTACGGTTTCAACAAATCCCATTCGGACGCCTACGCGATTATCATCTATCGCACGGCGTACATGAAGGCACATTACCCGACGCAGTTCATGGCGGCATTGCTGTCGTCGCTGCTTGGGAACGCCGACAAATTATCCTTTTACATTGAAGCCTGCCGTTCGCGGCTCGGGATTGAAATTTCGGGTCCCGACATCAATGAATCCCTGTCGTCCTTTGCGCCGATCGCCGGCAAACGTTGCATTCGGTTCGGGCTGGCGGCAATTAAAAGCGTCGGAGACGTGGCGGCGGCGGACATTTTGGCGGAGCGGCGACGCAACGGCGCGTTTAAGTCGTTTCTCAATTTCGCGCAACGCGTGGATTTGAGAGCCAACAATCGTCGCGTTCTGGAAGCCCTCATCAAAGTCGGTGCCTTTGACGGATTGGGCGAAAACCGCCGTTATCTGCTCGATAACCTCGAACGGTTGATGAAATCCGCCGCATTGGCGCAGAAAGACGCCGCCGTCGGTCAAAGTTCGCTGTTCGATTTTGATGATCTGTTCGGAACGGGTTCTGAACAAAAGACAGCTTCGGACGAACCAAAAAACACGTCGTCGGATGCGGGAAACGGCGAAAGTTCCTCTTCGAATGCCGATATGCCGCTGTTCGAAAAGCTTCAACACGAGCATGAACTGCTCGGGTTTTATCTTTCCGGGCATCCGTTGGACGAACTTCACGGACTGGAACGTTTTTTTCAGACCTTTCAGCCCGAAGAATTGCCGTTGGTGCCAAATAACGAGGAATTTCGTTTGTGCGGTGCGGTCGAGAGCGTTTCGAAGCGCATTTCAAAGAAGACCAACCGCCCGTGGCTGTTGTTCACGCTTTCCGCGAAAGATCAACGTTACGAACTGACGCTGTTTGCGGAACCTTACGAAACCTACGGTGCGTGCGTCACGGAAGGCGCGGTATTATTGATTGAGGGTACCGTTCGAAAGAAAGAAAACGATTTCTCTCTGAATGTGATGCGGGTGCGCGATTTTCGCAAAGAATTCCCAATGCTCATCAAACAACTCCATTGGCTGGTGCATCCGAACGAAGCGGCGACGGATTTTTTTAAACAACTGCGCGGATTGATTGAAAAACGCGAGGGTTCAATGCAACAAAAGGTCAGCTTTATACTCAACGACGATTACGCTCTCGAAGGCGAACTGCCGTACGGTGCGCGTACGACGCTGACCTTGGAGGATATTTCTTCCCTGCGCGCTCATTCGGCGTTTGCGGGATTGGAGGTTACACCCGTCGAAATGACGCCGTTCCCGAAGAAACGCTTTGAGCGGGCGTATTCGTAACAGACAGCGCGCGGTGCTTTGCGGAGGCGGAAGGTGAAAACAAAAAAACTTTTCCGACCTCAAAACTTCTGAGGGTATTTCTTTCTTAAAAAATTGACATTATGTCGTACAATATCGGAATGGGAACGAATATGGTGCGGTATTCGGACGGCAGCGCAGTACATCGTAACAAAAATCGCACGGCGGGGTTTGCCCTGATGGAACTGATTCTGGCAGTTGCGATTATAAGCGTACTCACCATCGTTGCTTTTAATAGAGGACAAAGACTTTTTGATTTTTGCTACAAGTTCATCGATAAGATATCCTTGGCGACTCTGGTAGCGGATTATAACACTGTCGAAAGAGATGTGGATTTATCGGGTGTAACGGATATGAAGAGCTTTGCGGTTGCATTGGCAAAAGCCGGTGGTCCGAATAACGTTGCTTCGTATCAGTC
The DNA here is from genome assembly GCA_002363035.1 of Verrucomicrobia bacterium UBA3222. Taxonomy (GTDB): domain Bacteria; phylum Verrucomicrobiota; class Verrucomicrobiia; order Opitutales; family UBA9783; genus UBA3222. Next base: position 12,518 of record DEWA01000005.1, on the reverse strand, counting down.
GTTGAAAAGACACGGTAGAAGCACTATGGATATTCTCGTCAACGGAGAGGCGAATAAAAAACTGAAAAATGCGGATTTTGATTTTATCGCCGTAAAACCGAACAACGACCCGACGGGTCGTGACGTTTTATTTTGCACACGCGGGTTACAGAAAGAGGGGAAATGGACCGGAGAGGATGCTCTTTACGGCACAAAGGGCGGACTAGTCGCTTTCAGAGACGGGAGTGTGCGGTTTTTGTCGGAGCATACGGGTGCGGCGGCGTATCTCTATGGTACAACTGAGTCAGAAAAAAATTTCTGAAGCGGGGCGCCGTCTTCCCGCACATCATCAAAAAATTCGCGAATTCTTTCGACAAGGATCCCGACAGTCGCAAGTTTGTCTCCGGGCGACAACTGCGTTTGACATTTTCGCCCTCCCAACAAACGGACGACCTTCATGATCGTCCGCCGCGGTTTGCTTTGATAAGCGGCATCCTACTTTCCGGGCGTTTCCGAATCTTCTTTGCTTTCGTCGCTCTCTTCGTCCGGGTTTTTCTGTTTTTCCTCGTCTGAAGGTTTGTTGTTAACGATGATGCTTTCGGCGAGGGATTTGTCGAAAATACCATCGTTTTTCACGGACTTTTTCGAGGAACGCTTCGAGTGAGACGAGACGGCATCTTCCGAGGATGAACCTTCTTTATTATTTTCCTTATCGGACAATGAATAATATCCGTTATCCGAATGCTTTTCGGAGTGATTGTCGCGCGAATACGTCTTTACGGACTTCTTCGAAGATTTTTTCGAAGATTTCGAGTGAGACAACTTCTTTTCCTCATCCAAAGAGAAATTGCCGTCGGATTTGTTGTTCTTCGCGTTCGACTTCGGCGTTTCACCCTTGGGCATCTCACCGTTCGGCGTATCGCCTTTCGGTGTCTCCTCGTCCGACTTCAGAGATTTCGACGGTTCCTTCGGTCCTTCAATCGTCTTGAAACCAATCTGTTGCGGTTCGGTTTGTGATGACGGGAATCCGGTCAGGTTCTGTTTCGAGGCGGAAGCGTTCGGAGCGGCATGTTGGTTTTCCGGAGATTTCAAAAGATTAAACCCTGAACTTGTCTGCGAATTCGGCGGCGTTTCGTTCCCTTCGTCCTCCCTACAGGTCTTCTTAGAGACGTTTTTTTGCAAATCATCCGTCGGCTTATTGGTGTATATCTTCGAATCTTTTGCATTTCCTTTCGGCGTTTCGGATTCGTCCGAATCGGAACTCGAAGAAGAGGGTTTAAACGTCGATTGCTTCTTCGACTCCTTGTTGTCGGACGGCACGGACGAAGGAGCTGCCTTCTTCCTTTCGCTGTTTTTAATGACCTTCGACAGCGACGGAACGATCGAAATGCCGTCCTTTTTGGACTTTGACGACTGCGCCTTTGAAGCTTGGATCAGCTCGCGTTTCAGTTCGCAGACCCGCAATTCTTCTATCTTTTTCGCCCTATCCTCGAGGTCGCTCAAACCTGAAGGATCGACATTAATGTTGCGCATATGCTTACCGATATCGAAGCAGTACTCCAATTTCGGTCCTTCGCCCTTCGAAGATTGAGGTACTTTTTTCTCCTCTTTCTTCTCCGACGATAACCGCTTCACATCTTCCTGCTTTGAGTATTTGATGTGCGACTGCGTCAACTGCGGGTACTTGTCGGAATCCGATTGCTTCGGTAATTTGAATTCGACCTTCGAAGCGTTTATCGGTTTGTACCCTTCCCGTTTCGAGCCGTTCGGGGTCGTCTTCTTCAAAGCGGTTGTGTGAACATCGATGTTCAGATTTTTTGCATGCGTATGTTTGCAGCCGTTGTACTTAAACTCGGGATGTTCTCCGGCACGGATCGTATTGCGCAACGGATGCTTTGGATCGAATTCTTTCGGGTCTTCGTCATTGGAATACTTTTTGCGCATGTTTATAATAAACTTCTTATGCGGTTTGGCATCCTTGCCCTTTGAAGAAGAGGAAGACGATAACGAATGTTTGTATTCTTTCTTCAAATCCTCGCGGAACAGTTTTTCCTTTTTCCGTTTGAGCTTTTTCCGTTTGAGCTTTTCCACCACATGTAAAAGCCGTTGCTTCGGTTCGTCTCCTTCCGAATGAACCGATCGCTCGACGGTATTGATGAGATTTTTCTCTTCGGGCACGTCATTGGATGAATGCACTTCTTCGAACGGCTTGTTGTTTTCCTTAAAAACATCCAACAACGGAATATCGTTAATAAACGGCGATTCCTTGAAAAATGCCTTTTTGGCATGCAAAAGCGGGGCATTTTGGAGCGATTCGGGGCGTGTGTGCCCTTTGGAATCGGTTTCATTCGAACAAATTACTTTACAGATCGAGCAAAACCACCCGTTACATTCCGGACAGGGTTGATTGACGGGGTTCCTCACGTGATCCTTGCGGCAAAACCAGTAATGGACGGGGTCGGATTCCTGTTCATAATCCCAATTCCTGTAGACTCTCGTACAGATCTGGCAGAACCATCCGTTTCGGCAGTCGGGGCAAACGTCAACGTTCGCGGGGTGGAGCGTATAGGGTGTACATAGCTCACAAAACCAATAATGCCTACAGCAGAACCAGCCCTTCGTGATCCCCTTCCACACTCCGCATGTTGCACAACCGAAAAACTCGCAGCCCTCTTCGGCACATTTTTCATTTGCGGTGTTCAGTCGGTTATGGTCGGCACAGAACCACTTGTGCGCACAGACATCAGTGCCGTTTTTAACCGCAACGATCGCGGGACAATCGGAACAAACCCATCGTTTGCAGCCCGTGCAGAAAGGCTTTGTTTCAGAACTATCAACGGCAGGGCATCCGCAACACCAGGTGTTGTCGGTCGGACACATTGCGTTCGGGCCATACGTGATTTGACACGTCGGGCATTCCCAGCAGTGCGCACACGGCGTATCTGGCGGATAAACACATTCGCAACCGTCTTCGCCGCACCAACGGTAGTGATTCGGGCAGGTTTCGGTCTTCAAATGTCCGAATTTGCACCCGGGATATTCTTCATCAACATAACAATACCAGGAGTGATCGCAGGATGTTCGTTCCGACGAATTATAGGCACACCGACAGTTTTCGTCTTTGCAATACCAATAACCATTCGGACACGGTACCGTGAATAAATGCCCTTTTTGGCACGTTATGCAGTACCACGAATGGTCGCAATACATCTCATTTTCAACCGCATGTACCTTGTTTTCGTCGTCGCACTGAGGACAATACCAACGCGTTGCGCAACCGTCGGCGATCTTATGCCCGTAGTGGCAATCGGGGCAATACCAGGTGTGGGCACAGAGAGATTGCGTGCCGGAAGCGTAACGCGTGCCGCCTTCGCAATCGGTGCAGTACCAGTTGCCGACAGAACAGGCTTCGTTGTAAGCGTGTCCCGTTGCATCGTTGGAACACCCCCAACGATGTTCGCAGGATTTATTTTCGGCGTAACGTTGACCGCTGCCGCCGTTGCAATCACCGCACCACCAATGATGCGGGCAACCGTCCGTTTGCGCATAAATTCCCTTCGTTGGATCCGCCCGGAAACAATCAATGCAGAACCAGTAATGCTGCGGGCATGGGTCACTCTCCACCGCCGCATGGTGTGTTTTTTCACACTCGGGGCATGCCCAATAATGCACACAGCTTTCGGTCGGACTTAGAACTTTTTTACAGCCCTGGTTCGAACAATACATGTAGCCGTTGGGACAAGTCTCGTCCAAAGCATGTTTTGTTTTACATCCGTCGCAGTACCAGGAGTGCGCGCACGCCTTGCCGACGTCGTAAGCCGTACGACACGCTTCGTTCGGGCAATACCAGCGATGCGGATCCGTTGCGGTACAAATGTCATCTGCCGCGTGGTGTTTGTTTTCCGTCGTACAATACCAAAAATGGGCACAGTTTTCGTTCGGCGCGAGACGGGCGGTATCCGTTGCACAATAACCATAGCCGCTGCTCGGGCAGTTTGCCGTAGAGGTCGTGTGTTTGTTTGTGCATCCCGGACAATACCAGTAATGACTACAAGCGGTATCGGCATCCTGAACCGTCAGGCAGTTTTCGCAGAACCAGTTGCCGTTGCAGGTTGCGTCATATGCGTGCCAATCGGTGTGCGTTGTACACCACCACTTGTGGGCACAATGCTGTTCCGGCGCATAAACACGATCGCAACCGTCTTCGCCGCACCAACGATACTTGTCGGAGCAGGTCGCCGTCTTCAAATGGCTGTAGCGATGTCCCGCATGGTCGTTATCGACGTAACAATACCAGGAATGCGTACAGGACGTTTGATTTAACGAATTATACGCACACCGACAGCCGTCTTCTTTGCAATACCAATAACCTTCAGCGCAGGCTTCCGTGAACGTATGCCGTTCATTGCACTTCGGGCAATACCAGCCGTACTCGCAGTGTGGATCCGTCTGGGTCGTGTGATGTGTCAAATGATCGGAACAGTACCAACGATGTTCACAGCTTGCGGTTGCGGCGTACACACCAGGGCAATCGGAACAATACCAGCTGTGATCCTGTGGGCAGTCGGAACCGACGGCATGGTGGGTTGTGCAGGTTGCACACCACCAGTAATGGCCGCAATTTTCTTCTCGTTCCAAAATTTTCTCGCAATTTGTGCAGTATCGCCAACCGTTTTGACATTCTTCATCCAATGCATGCCGTTGCGCGCAGGCGGTGCAGTACCAGGAATGCGCACACGCCTTCCCGACGTCGTAAGCCTTTCGACATGCTTCATTCGGGCAATACCAGCGATGCGGATTCGTCGCGGTACACACAACATCTGCCGCGTGGTGTTTGCTTTCCGTCGTACAATACCAGTAGTGCGGGCAGTTTTCGTTCGGCGCGAGGATCCTTTTGCACGTCTCGCACACGCAATAGCCGGCGACATCGGTATCCGATCGGGGGTGCTTTTGTTGATCTCCCGGGCAATACCAGGAATGATCGCAACAGGCATCCAAAGCGTAGGTTGTTTTGCACGTTTCGCAATACCATAAATTGCTTTCGGGACACACGGCATCCGCGGCATGATGCGTATTATGTGTTGCGCATGCCCAGTAGTGCTCGCAGGTTTCGTTCGGTGCGAGGATCTTATTGCACGTCCCACATACACAATAGCCGTCGACATTGGTATCCGATCGGGGGTGCTTGCTTTCGTCGCCAGGACAATACCAGCTGTGTTCGCAACAGGCATCCAAAGCGTAAATTCTTTTGCATGTTTCGCAGTGCCAGCCGTGCTCACAATGCCCATCCGTCGCATATGCCTGTTGACAGGTCGCGCAGAACCAGTAATTGTTCGGGCAAACGTCATTCATCGTGTGGTGCGTTTCGCAGATCGGACATGCCCAGTAATGCCCGCAATGCTGCGTTTTTTCCAGAACACCGTTGCAGGAAGAACAATAAAAACGTCCGTTCGGGCAAACGTCATTCAACGCATGCCGTTGCGCGCAGGCGGTACAATACCAGAAATCGTTGCAGGCTTTCCCGACATCAACCGCCGTTTGGCAGGTCAGGCAGTACCAGCGATGAGGATCCGTTGCGGTACAGACAAAGTCCGCCGCGTGGTGTTTTTCCTCCGTTGCGCACCACCAGTAGTGCGGACAATTTTCTCCGATCGCCAGTCTCTTATCTTCCGCTCTGCAGTAAAATTTACCGCAGGCGCACGGTTGCCCGATGGCGTACGAACCGTGGCAAACGGAACAATACCAGGCGTGTTCGCATTCCTCATCCGCCTGCTTTGCTTCTTTGCATTCCGTACAATACCAGTAATTGTTCGGGCAAGTTTCGTTCATCGCGTGATGTTTGTTGCACGCTGAACACGCCCAATAATGGTCACAACTGCCATCCTTTAACAGAACCTTCCTGCACGATAAACAGTACATATTGCCTTTCGGGCAGATTTCGTTGAATCGATGGGTTTTCCCGCAACCGCCGACCGTGGGACAATTCCAACTGTGTTCACACTTATCGTTTTCGGCGTAAGCCTTTTGACAAATACTGCAGTACCAACGACCGTTCGGGCAGGTCTCGCCGATAAGATGCCCTTTTTTGCATTCGTCGCAAAACCATGCCGATTCGCACGGTTCGTACGTCCCGTGCGGTTTGTTACAGCTCGGGCAATACCACACTTCCTTTGTGTTATTACCCTGCGTTTGCTCGCAATACGACTGACCTCCGGTGTGTTTCGTTCGGCATATCGGACAACACCAGGCGTTTGGGGTGAAGGTATCTTCGGCGGAATGAACCGCGTTGCACGTTTGACACGGCCAGCACCCGTTTTTACAGGTCACCAGCAGTTGCTCCCCATCCCACCACCACTGTTTCGGAAAATGAATGCTGTTGCATGCGTCGCACCACCAGGTCGGCTGCCAAATGCCGAATTGATCCGTTGTGTTCGCGTTCGGACAAATCGCCTCCTCGTGTTTTACATTGCACTTCGGACAAAACCACGCCTGCGCATTCGTAGCGGAAAACCCGACGACTGCCGCCGCTGAAAACAACTTTAACATCCTGATCGGGCTCATAGTTGCCTTTAGTTTAAGCGTTTTCGAAGCGGTTTTCAATATCGTTTTTTATAAAACATGTCAATAATTTACGGATTTTATTTAAAAGGTATTAAAAGGAGATAAAACGATTGAGAAGGGATAAAGTTCGGAGGAAATTAAACGTCAGGGAATGAATGGGACTTTTTTGCGCTTTTTAAATAAAAAACGGCTGGCGGTACGAAACGGGCAGATATGCCGTTCCTCATTCGACGGAGCAGGTTATTGAAATAACCTATATAGTGCTGAAATAAATTAAGAACTTTTGGAAATTTGACGTTCGGGATCCGTTTCTCCCGACATGCGGTTCCTATCTTTTCGGTAGCCGCAATCTGTTCCTTTTTTACATCCTTAAAGCCTTTACATGCTCAAGGCCCTCACAAATAACCGTCCGATACCCGAAGCCTCTCATCATTCGGAGCATATCCTCTAATATTCAGAGGATATTCCGCAAACATTCAGGGCACATTTCCGGATGTTCGAAACATATTCCACAAAATTCGGAGTATATTCCGCGACGCGACGCTTGAAGCCCATTCCGCGACAACGCAAAGCGCATCACTCAAATGCTCGGAACCCGTCACATAAATACTTACAATCCATCCCCTAACCTTCGAATCTTATACATTCGGAGCACATTCGAACGCGGTACAATACAAATCGCTTCGGAACCTGGTGCCCGGAGCGGGACTCGAACCCGCACGATCTTACGATCAGAGGATTTTAAGTCCTCAGCGTCTACCGTTCCGCCATCCGGGCAAGAAGAACACTCTTATACGGGAATTTTTATCCGAAATAGGCAAGATAAAAGGAGATGGAGTGCGAAGTCGGTCGTTAAGACACAGGGGCAGCAGTTTTGCGTGCGGACGGGTGATGTTTTAAAGGTGATGCGTTATCCGAATACGGAAGCAGGAAGCGAGTTGGAGCTCAAAGACGTTCTGATGTACGAAGATGCCGCGGGCGTCCGTTTCGGGCAGCCGGTTTTGGAAAATGCGACGGTGCGCGTGAAGGTTTTGGAGAATAAACGCGACAAAAAAGTTACCATACTGAAGCATCGTCGTCGCGGCGGTTTTCAGCGCAAGCAGGGCTTTCGCCAGGCGATATCGATCATTAAGGTGGAAGCCGTTGAGTTCAAAAATTAGGAGTTTAAAAACTAAGGGAAGGATCATTTGTTATGTCGCATCATGCTGCACAAGGTTCATCGCGGAACGGACGGGACAGTCGTTGCAAGAATTTGGGCGTCAAACGTTACGGCGGCGAGAAAGTGCGCGCCGGAACAATCCTCATGCGCCAGCGCGGCACGCAGTACCATCCCGGGAAGAATGTCGGCTTGGGACGGGATTTTACCTTGTTTGCGTTGATTGACGGAGTGGTTGAGTGGGATAAGGAGCACCGAAGGGTGGGGGTGGTAAGGGCGTAAATCTCTATCAGATTCGGTAGAGATAGTGTCCTCTTCCGGTGGCGATGCTCTGTTCTAGGGAGCAGGGTGTTTGATTTTGTAATTTTGCTACGTGGTTGTTGTTTAGTTTTTTTGCATGTGTGGTAGTTGCGTAGGGTATTTTCGCGTGAGTAGACTTCCTTGATTTGTTATTATCCTTTATCTCGAAAATTTTAGCTTTTACAAACTTCATTACACCTGATGTTATTCATGTCTCCATGACATCGTGTCGTTAGGTTCGTCCAAAGGTGTTTTCAAAACCTCTTTAGATCGCATCCTTTTGTCCCTTCGGTTAGTTTTACTATTGCTGTTGCTTCATGTGTTCGCAACAAAAGTTGAACCTTTTGTCCTTTCGTACACAAAAGCCTAACTTTCCCCTACCATCCCTCAGATGTTATATTTTCAAAAATCGATTCCGTAATCATTAAAAACATGGCATACTGCAGGTGTAGTTCCTGGTTATGTCCCTGTCGCGCGAAGACGCTTACTTAATTTTGAATGCGCTTCCGCGAGTCGGGTGGGTGACGTTGCAGCGTTTATTGCAAAATTTTGGCAACGATCCGCAGGCAATACTGAACGGAACAGAGGCGGATTTTAAGCGCGTCGGGATTACGACTGCCGCTTGTAAAAATTTGTGTCAGTGGCGGTCGTTGTTTGATCCGACGGCGGAAAAAAAGCGCTTAGCCGCGATGGGGGCTGTTTTTATCTCCTTTGAGCATCCGGATTATCCGCCGCTGTTGAAAAATATCTACGATCCGCCGATCGGGTTGTATCTGCTCGGTGCGTTGCGACCGTCGGATCGAACGATTGCCATTGTGGGCAGTCGGTATGCGACGGCGTACGGGTTACAACTGGCGGAACGGTTCGGTGCCGAATGCACCGAGCGCGGTTGGTGCGTGGCGAGCGGATTTGCGCGCGGCATCGATACCGCCGCCCATCGCGGGGCGTTGCGTGTCAAAGGTGCGACCGTAGCGGTGTTGGGATGCGGGTTGGATCGCATTTATCCTCCAGAGAATGCCGATTTGTATGCGCAAGTGAAACAACACGGGTGCCTGCTGTCGGAATTTCCGCTCGGGATGCGTGCCGATCGCATGACATTTCCGCGAAGAAATCGGATTTTGTCGGGCATGTCGCAGGCAACGTGGGTCATTGAATCCGATGTTAAAGGCGGCAGTATGCTGACGGCGGCGTTTGCCAATGATCAAAATCGACCCGTGTTTGCGACACCGGGGCGGATTGATTCGCCGCTGAGCTGCGGGTGCCATGCGCTTATTCGCGACGGCGCGACGTTGGCGACGTGCGTCGATGATGTGCTGGAAGATTTAAAAGCGGCACCGCCGTTACCGTTACAGCTGGATTTCGAAGCAAAAATGCGGGATGTTCGGCGCGAAAAGGAACCTTCTTTGGAGGGCGCGGAGTTGCGGGTGTATGAAACTTTAAAAACGAAGGGAGCGCTCGGAAGTTCGGAATTGTGTGTGTATTGCGAATTGGAACCCGAAGTGTTGCAACGGGTTTTGTTTTCGCTGGAACTGAACCGTTGGATTGTGCGCCGAAACGACGGGTTGTTTGAATTATGATCGGATTTGAAGCATTGATTTGTGACCCGCCGTATCGGACGAATGTTTATTACTGCATCGCTCGGGATCGAAAAATTGCCTGCGTCATCGATGCGGCTCCGGGAAGCTTTAAGGCACTTCAATCGAAATTAAACGGTTTGGAGGTGCATGTATTTTTGACGCACGGGCATTGGGATCATGTTGCGGATGCGAAAGCCTTTCAAGAGAATTTAAAGGCAAAGCTTTATCTCCATCGGGACGATGTGCTGTTGGTTAATAACGTTCCCTTGCAGAAAATGATTGCAGGAGATCAGCCGTATGAACCGTTTGAGTCGAATGTTCTTCTAAATGGCGGAGAAACGCTGACATGCGGCGATTGGTCGTTCGAAGTTTTGCATTTACCGGGGCATACGTTCGGAAGCGTTGGCTTTTATGATAAAGCAAACAACCAACTTTTTGTCGGAGACACGTTATTTTACCAGACGATCGGGCGAACGGATTTGGGCGGTTCGTCGGAGAAAATGAAAACCTCCCTGGCGCGCCTGTCGCAGTTGCCGCCGAGTACTTGCGTTTATCCCGGACACGGGCTCTCTACGACGATCGAAAACGAAAAAGCAACCTTTGAGCGGCTTGGAAAGTAAAGAATATCGTTGAACTGCCTGATGTTCGAGGAATGACGGTGATGATACCAAACAATGGAAAATTTGGTCTTCACCGCGACCGCCTGTGGTAAATCGAGCAGTAACGAAGAAAGTTGCGAGGATGACGACGAAAGTTTTCTAAACGGTATTTAAATACGCACCCGACATAAACACCGCCTGCGAGAAAGACGGGCAATGATTTTTCAAAGACAGTCGACCGAGTGCGAACCGCCAATACTGTACCTTATTACGGTTGGAAAATGACGGATTTCGCTTCTTTGCGCACTTCAAATTACACCCGCCGCAAGCACTTTATCGACGATGGTCATGCACGTTTCGGCAGTAGTTTTAAGGCGTTTTTGGAATTCGTCGGCACCGCCCGTGATGCTGTCTGAAACCGTTTTAATCAGCAAATTCGGGATATGATTCAAATCGCAAACAAGAATCACCGCGGCACTTTCCATGTCGCAAATGTCCGCGCCGAACTGCCGATGAAGAGCTGTTTTTTTCTCGGGTGCATCCACAAATTTGTCGGCGCAGGCACACACTGCCGTCGGAATGTTCGGGTAAAGCGCACGAACGGTTCCCAAAACGTCGGCGGAAGCGGGTAGATAAATATCCGAATACTCCAAGTACCGACCGACTTCGCAATGATCCAATGCCGATGTGTCCATGTCGTAATGGACGACCTTCGACACAAAGCAGGTATCGGCGGTTTTCAGTTGTTCCGTCAGAGCTCCGACGACGCCGAAATTCAGCAAAAATTCGATCTTAAAACAGTCGCAGAGCATTTGAACCGCCGCCGCCGCTTTAATCAGTCCGACGCCCGAGTGTACAAAGTGCAGTTTGCAGTCCTTGCGTTCAAGGATATAAACGTTAAAGCCGTTTTGCCGAACGCGTTGCAATTCCGACTTATACTGTGTGAGAACGGCTTCGATTTCACACGCCACCAATAATCCGATGTTTTTCATAGGTTCGTTTTTTACGTGTATGAGGAAAATCCTTCCTCCTTCCTTAAGATTTTACGGAAAAATGAAGATTTTTCAATGATTTTCCGTGTGCGGAGAACCGATTGCTTAAAAAAACGCTTCGGTAGTGACAAAACGAGTCTTATTTTGTACTCATGGGTGTTGTTTCCACGTTTTTTAAGGCAAAAAACGGATGGCGATTGCCAAAAGGTCGTTTTAAGGCTTGCTTTTCCGAAAATTATGCTTTTGTTAGAGATAACAAGCAAAAAATGACAAAACAGACAATGCATATTTCGTCGGAGGGTATCGGCGAGGGGCATCCCGACAAGGTCGCGGATTATATTTCGGATTCGATTTTGGATGCCTGCTTAGCGCAGGATCCGCAGGCGCATGTGGCGTGCGAGACGCTCGTGAAGTCCAATCACGTCGTGGTGGCGGGGGAGATTACGACGAGCGCGGTTTTTGATACCAACGCGATTATTCGGCAGGCAATCCGCGAGATCGGTTATACCTATCCCGAGATGCTTTTCAATGCCGATACGGTGTTTATTACCAATCTTTTGACGAAGCAGTCGGGCGAGATTAACGGTGCGGTGGTGAAAGAAAAAGAGGAAGCGGCGGAGGTCGGTGCCGGCGACCAGGGATTTTTCTTCGGGTACGCCTGCAACGAAACGGAACAGCTGATGCCGGCGTCCTATTTGTTGGCGCAGAAAATCGCGCAAAAGTTGGCAACGGAGCGCAAAGAAGGAAATGTCGATTGGCTGCGTCCCGATTCCAAGATGTTGGTGACGATGCGTTACGAAGGTTTGGAGCCGATTGAAATCGAAAATATCGTCATCGCAACGCAACACGCCGAGTCGGTTTCGCAAAAGGAGATTGAGACGTTTTGCAGGGAACGCGTTATTCCGGCGGTCATTCCTGCCAAATGGTTGACGGCGAATACCAAATACTTTATCAATTCGAGCGGTCAATTTACCTACGGCGGTCCGGAAGCCGACACGGGCTTGACGGGGCGCAAAATCATCGCCGACACCTACGGCGGATGGGCGCATCACGGCGGCGGGGCGTTTTCGGGTAAAGATCCGTCGAAGGTGGATCGTTCGGGCGCGTATTTTTGCCGTTGGGTTGCCAAGAATATTGTTGCGGCGCAACTGGCGGATCGCGTGGAAGTGCGTTTGGCGTACACCATCGGCGGAACGCATCCCATTCATTACGATTTAACGACGTACGGCACGGAACATTGCGATTTGGATCGCTTAAATAAGGCCGTTACGGAGGTATTCGACGGTCGTGTGGCGGCGATTATCGAACAAATGGATTTGCGACGTCCGATTTATCGTCAATCGACGCAGTTCGG
>DEWA01000042.1 GCA_002363035.1 Verrucomicrobia bacterium UBA3222 | reverse complement strand
GAATGCTTCCGAACCGTTGCAACAGTGACTTCGCCAGTTCTTTGACGTCCCGCCGCGGAATACACAGCGTCAAAACCAACTCCAGCACTTCGTGTTCCGCAAAACCGCGCAGTCCCGTCTTCAAAAAACGTTCGCGTAAGCGTTGACGATGACCGTTGCGATTGTCCGACATTCTCTTGTCTTCAATCCGATAACTCCCGAAAGCATCCCCGTCACGTACAAAAGCAAAAAACGTTTCAAATCCGTTTGAAAACGTTTCCTGCGGGTTCCAAGAGGGTGAAACTTACACCTCGTTCCGCAACGGACGCGACATAAAGCGATGCATGACGTCTTTTATCGGAACGTGTTCATAAAAAACCGCATGCAAACCGTCCAAAATCGGCGTATCGAGGTTGCGTTCTTTCAAACGTTCGTGAAAGCGATGAATGCTCGCGTAACCTTCGACGGTTGCTTCCTTTAAAAGCGTTTCGGGCGATTGCCCACGGGCGAATGCCAATCCGAAGTGATGACTGCGTCCCGCGCGCGCCGTCGTGAACAAATCGCCCAAACCGCTCAGTCCGTAAAACGTTTCCCGACGTCCGCCCAAACAAACGCCGATGTCGATCATTTCTTTCATTGCACGCGTCAAATATGCCGCACGCGCGTTGTTTCCCAATTCCAGACCGTCCAAAACGCCGATGCCGATGGCGTAAATGTTCTTTAGGCTGCCGCCGAGTTCCGCACCCGTCACATCATTGCCATAATAAATGCGCACCGTTTCACTCGAAAATGCCGTCTGCAGGTTTCGCCGTTCGATGCGGGACGCCAAAAGCATCGCCGCGGGTTTTCCCTCCGCAAATTCCTTTGCAATCGTCGGTCCCGTCAAACACATGGCGTTAACGTTCGGCAACAGTGCTTGAATAATCTGCGTCGGCGTTTGGAATGTTTCTTCATCCAGCCCCTTCATCAGGGAAATGACATCCGTCAATTTTGTTTCGTGCGCTTTTAAACGTTCGCAGGCGGTTCTTAATCCCTGCACGCGACAGGCGAGAAACACAACGCACATTGGTTGCAAATAATGTTCAAAGTGCGTATCGATGCGGATGTTTTGCGGTAATTCAACCCCCAATCGATTGCCGTGTTCCCGTATTGCCTGCGCTTCCGCCTCATCCCAGGGTACCAACACTGTCGACAGTCCGTTTTTTGCGAGATGTACCGACATTGCCGTCCCCCAGGCACCCGCGCCCATAATAATGCAGGAACCGACCCTTTCTTTACCGACCTCGTTGCTCATCGCTACAAAAAATTGTGGAGGAATTGACGATTTTTTCAATTTTATTGTGCAACAAAAGCATCGGCGGGAAATTTTTTCGTTTTATGCGGGCGATGCAGGCAACGACCGCCTCCGTGGGTAGAAGCAACGGGTATGATTTGGCTTCGGCAGTATGATTGCCGAACGTACTGCGATTGTAGGCTTCGAGTGAGAATAATGTCATTCAAACTGCTTACGAACAGAGATAATGAGAATTTACGCTTCTTTCGGAAGCGTATCGCTGAATTTTGGTTTGTTTTTAACGTTCTGTTTGTGCGATATGTCGATTGGATTGTTTATCAACATACTGCGTAGATTGGTGTGTTCGGAATGAAAATAACATCATAGAACAATTTACGTTACGGATACCAATAGTATCGATTTCGCAGCTCCGTCTCGAAGTACGTTGTGGGAATTTGGTTCGTTTTTGACGTTCTGCTTGCTGAACCGCCGAGGTATTATCGGGTATTTGGCTTAAATTTTTGGCATTTCGATATTTCGACGGAAACGGAATTTGAAACGTTAGTTACCGCAGGTGTGATTTACAATTTAACTTCGTTTCGAAGTACATCGATGCATTTTTGACTTATTTTTTATATTCGGATGATTGCGGTGATTTTGAACTTCTCCTAAATTTAAAAGAACAGGCATCCTTATTTATATTTTTATTTCAATCGAAACCTAATTCTCGGAGTACTTTCACGTACAGTTGCGTGCTTTTTCGGTAAAAAATGCCGTTTTTTTCGAAAAGCATCGCTATCTTTGTTCTTATACCGCTTTCTCCACCACTTCCTCATCAAAATAATTGAAATCCATGCCGGCATTGACCGTCAGGGTTTGACCGTTGATGCCGCTTGAAGCGGGGCTTAAGAGGAAAATCGCCGCATTGGCAACTTCCTGCGTGGTAACGGCGCGCTTGCGGAGGGTTAATTTTTCCGCAAAAAGATAATTTTTCAAAAATCCCGGGATCCCTGCCGAGGCACTGGTTTTCAGCGGTCCCGATCCGACGCAGTTGAAGCGCACTTCGCTGTCGGCACTGAACGATTTCGCCAAAAACCGCACCGTGCTTTCCAAAGCCGCTTTAATCGGCGACATATATCCGTAATGAACGGCTGTGACTTGCGACGAAATTCCCATCGTTACCACCGAGGCGTTTTTTGAAAGTAACGTTTTGAAGTATTTTGCAATCTCCACCAGCGAAAAGCAGGAAATTTCCGTTGCCTGCAAAAAATCCGCCCGTTTGGTTTCGTGAAAAGGTTTGAAGCCCTCCGAAAAGTTCGCAAATGCAATCGAATGTAAAACGCCGTCGATGATCGGGAATTGCTTTTCAATGTCCGAACGGAGGCGCGCGATTTCCTCTTCCCGTTCCACATCGCAGATGAAGAGTTTTTCGGGTTCAATCCATTGCGACAGTTGCGATTTGCGCTGTTCGGAACGTACCGAATACAAAACCATCGCACCGCATTGTTCCAAGGTCTGACCGACGTACCACGCGATACTTTTGCGATTGGCAACTCCGAACAGCAGGAAGGTTTTCCCCGCAATACCCAAAAAATCCATACGTTAAGGTTCAATGGAGGTTTTCGGTACCATCCCAAGCATGAACGTCAGGGCAATGAGCAATTTTTCGCCTTTTTTCACATTCCCTTTGAAGAAATAAAATTCCTTCATTTTTTCCGTCAGCTGTACTTCCAAACGCAGGCAGTCACCCGGGAACGCCGGTTGTTTAAACTTTGCCGATTCGATGCGCGTTAAAACGGGTATTTTCCCGCCGTCTTTGTCCGTTTCGTTCAAATAACGACTCATCAAGATACCCGCCGTTTGGAACAGTGCTTCGCACATCAACACCCCCGGCATGATCGGCATTTGCGGGTAATGCCCTTTGAAAAATTCCTCTTCCGCACGCAACGTTCGTTCCGCAACAATACTTTTTTCCGTTATTTCCAAAACCCGATCGACGAACAAAAACGGCGGTCGATGCGGAATGGCGGATAAAACATCCTCGGTTGCATTGAAAACCATGCTTTCAGGATGCGCCGTCCGGGACGGATTGTAAATTTTTTAATGGTTTTGAAACGCCATTGTACTCACCGTGCACAGCGTGGTGGTTTTTTCAAACTCCGACGGGTTTTGCAGGGGAGGGGTGTGTGAAATTTCAATATCCTCCGTTGTTTGACTATTTTATTGTAATTTTTCCGAATTTTCAATGTCATCTGCTTTGATTTTTTCAGAGATTTATACAAATTTCGGTATGTTTTTCCCTTGCAGTATAAACACAAAGCCCGTCGATATCGATGTGCCCGTTAAGCCGTGTTCGACGGTTGAAAGTGTCTCGGTACTTATAAGAAAAATGTTCACGGTCGGTAAGCCGGATTCTGTACCTTTGAAAGGCTGCATTCATTTATCTCACGACGCATCGCAAAAAATCGCAATGCATTGTGCCCTTGCGGGTGCGACGAACCCGAAGTCTTTGGGCGAGCCACCCGACTTCCTATTTCGTCTTGCACCGGATTGGGTTTATCCTGCCGCGAACATCGCTGTTCGTGCGGTGGGCTCTTACCCCGCCGTTTCACCCTTACCCGCTCGCGCGGGCGGTCTGTTTTCTGTGACACTTGCCGTCCGAGCTGTTGCGCCCGTCCCTCGCTTGCGCGAGGAATCCTGCTCTGCGGTGTCCGGACTTTCCTCTCCGTTTTGCGGAGCGAATACATCGACCGTGAACAGTTTCAGTACGGGCGGGTAATGGGTGTTTGGCAAGAGGGATGTGTGTACTTAACAAGAAAATATCGCAATTACAAACTGAAGGAGGGTAACCGAACGTACAAATTGCACTATTGACGTGCTTCGAGTGTCTTATCGCGGAATATCTCAAATTTAAACCTCCGACACCGTTTTAAAGTGCATTTTGCAAAATTTCGGCAAATTATCACGCCCCTGTTGCTCGATTAAACTCCGAAGTGCCGTTTTGACATTTCCGCCAGCGCCTTTCGGCAAGGTAAGACCCGCTTCCTCGCTTAGTTTTTTTAACTGTCGCACATAAGTTGCGCGCGCAATGACGGAAGCCGCCGCCACGACGGGATCGCTTTCGGCGCGAACGCGCTGTTGCAGGATGAATTTTTCCGAAAAACCGCTTTTTTTGAGATATTTCTGCACTAACTTTGCTTTGCAGAATTGATCCAAAAGCCCCTCTTTTACAGATCGCCGTTTTAAAGCATTTTGCAGTGCCTGTGCGTGAAACCACGCAAGCAGTTCGTTTAAATTGCCGAATTGCCGATAAAGCGCGTTGTATTTCTCCATTTCCGCGAAAGCAATTTCGATGACGACATTTTTCGGTTGTAGTACCAATTTTTCCGTTTCGAACAAACGCTCGTCGCTACCGATTGATTTGCTTTCTTTTAAATCATTTTTGAGCCAAAAATCGACCGCT
>DEWA01000020.1:602-3525 GCA_002363035.1 Verrucomicrobia bacterium UBA3222 | reverse complement strand
GTCAATGAACGGACAGGAATGTAAGCGGCGTACTTTGAATAGGAAACAGTCCTCAATATGGATAAGAGGGAAAGTGCTATCGTACGTGCTTTGAAATACGTGCTCCGAGGTCTCAGCTGCGTCCCTTTTATTTTTTATTGCGAGATGTGGTCTGGTTTTAGGTATTCCGGCGACAAAAGAAAAAGGGAAGAAATATGCAATGAAAGCCCGATGTTGCTTCCGTTATACACGCGGTTGCTTCCCTACTCTGCTTTGTTCCCCTGCCCCGTTAAACGGTTTCGTCCAACATCCGATTGGGATTTAACTGTACCGCCGAAGCGACCCAAGGGGCGGCGAAGGCAATCATCGCGGCATTATCACCGCAATACTTTCTCTTCGGCATAAACAGCGGAATTTTTTCCCGATCCGCCGTCTGTTGCAGTTGCTGTCGCAAGTGCTGATTGTTGGAAACGCCGCCCGAAACGCCAAGGCTTTTAAACGTTTTCATGCGCAATACTTGTCGAACTTTGCAAACAAGCGCATCCGTAACCGCCGCCTGGTAAGAGGCGCAAATCGAAGCTTTTTGTTTTTCGATCGTTTCAGGGGATAATTTTCCCAGAAAATAACGCAGACTGGTTTTTAAGCCCGAAAAACTAAACTTTAGCTCCGATGTTTGGGAAAAAGCGCGCGGAAATTGAACAAAATTCTCATCGCCACCCCGTGCACAACGTTCGACGAGCGGTCCCCCGGGATACGTGAACCCCAGTAACTTTCCGCCTTTATCCAACGCTTCGCCCGCCGCATCATCGACCGTTTGTGCCCATATGTGAAAGGTGAGTTGTTGAGAAAACATGCCTGTTTGAGCGGCGTCTTTTGAACCTAAACCATCTGAGATACCTTCGACATTCATCTCAAACAACAGCGTATTACCGCCCGAAGCCAACAATCCCAGGTGCGGGCAAACGGCTTCGAATGTAAAATTTTTGTCTTCTTCAAATGCTTCGACGAACGGCGACAGTGCATGTCCGTGCAGATGATTAACACCGTACAACGGGCATTTTAGCAATAATTGCAACGATTGCGCATAGGCAACACCCATACCGAGGCAACCGATCAATCCGGGACCGTGCGTTACGCAAAGCACATCAATCGTTGACAAATCGAAATTTCTTTGGAGTTCTTCCAGTAAAATCGGGAAGCCCTTCAAATGTTCGCGGATGGCAATGCCCGGAACCACACCGCCATAGGAAGCATGGATGTCGATTTGCGATAAAACACTCTCATATAATACCCGCCGCTGTTCGGTATCCCAAACGGCGAGTGCCGTTTCGTCGCACGAACTTTCGAGGGCTAACCAACGCACGGATGTTGTGCCTCCCAAACGGCGTCGCACAATTCCCGAACCGCGCCGCAACCGCCGTTATGGTGCGAAATAAAATTGCACACGCTTTTCACTTCCGAAATCGCATCATTCGGGCAGGCGGCGCAACCGACCGCTTTTAAAACCGGCAAATCAATTAAATCATCGCCCATAAACGCCACTTCGTTCGGTTGCAGGTTCAGCTTTTTGATTAAATCGTCAAACACGGGCTTTTTGTCCAAAACGCCCAAAAAGATATGTTGCACGCCCATGTACTCGCCGCGTTTGGTCACAATCGGGCTGGTTCCGCCCGTAATAATGCCGAATTGATACCCCTCCAGGCTCATTTGCCAGACCTTCAAGCCATCTTTGACGTTAAAAACCTTCATGGTTTCGCCCTGATCCGAAAAGTAAATCTTCCCGTCGGTCAACACGCCGTCCACATCGAAAACCATCAGTCGTATGCCCGCCAAAACGCGCTTCAAATCGCTTCCCACGCTTCCAAAGTAAAACCTTCGTCGGTCGGACGCAATGCAAAATCCCTCCGTCGAAACAACGCCGAACGTCCCGCCTTGGTGCGTGAAGAGCGTTTTTTCGAAAAACTTCAGCCGTTCGATCGTTCGCCGAAGGCCAGTTCTCTTGCGAGAAAACTGCCGGCTTCCGAAACCGTTTCGTGGATGGTCGAAATGTTCTTCGACAAATGTTCCAGGTCGGAACCCGCATCGATAACCGCTTCCGAGGCTCTTGCAATCTCCCCGTGAAGACACGCCAGATGATTGCTTGCGTCCGTCAGGTTCCGAAGCGCACTGTTGAGAAATTCCCGCGAGGGAATACCATTCCTATTATTATTTTGTTTATCCATAAAGCAAACTTCACATCGCGCAAACGCGTTGTAATTATCCCTATAGTGTAAAAAATTTGAAATATGTCAAGTGCTTTTTTATTTTTCTTTCATATTGAAAAAACCTGTTTCAGTGTTGAATTCAATGTATAAATCCGTTCCGCATCCTCCGATGATCTGCACATCATCGCTGTTTTTTATTGCATGCTCTGAACAACCTATGTTGATATCCTTTATCAAAATTCTTGTAACAATCTCTTTTTCTTTATTTTCAAGCTCAAGCCAATCGCCTGCGTGCACAATAAAGGCTTTTTCAGTAATACCCTTTAACCGACAGCGGCTTTCGTCTAAAAAAGAGACTTCAATCACAAGCTCAAGCTTCGAAGAAATAAACCGTTCGCCGTTTTCGTCCAAACCTTCAAAATTGTTGCAGCATTCGGCGCGTTTCATCAATAATTGACACATCAAACTGCCGTTTTCGCCTTCGTAAATGTTCAAAACCTGCCCCAATTTTCGGGTTGTGATTGCCATATCTAATCGCTCTTATTGGGGCAAAGGCGGCTTGTTCGGGCAAGTTTTTTCCGATTTCCAAGGTTCGAAATGGAAAATCTGCGGAATAAAGTTTCGTATTCATAAAGGAACGGTTTAAGGAAACAAAAGTGGTTCGAAGATCTTTCTTCCTTTGCCCGCAAGTCTTTTTCTTGCCTAAAAATTTTTCTTGCCTAAAAATTTTTCTTGTATGG
>DEWA01000020.1:0-482 GCA_002363035.1 Verrucomicrobia bacterium UBA3222 | reverse complement strand
GTTGCGGCGCTGACGGCGGGAATTTGTGCGGGCGTTCCGATTAAAACCGTGATGGATACGTTTATTCGCGGGATGGGAAACAACACTGAAACGTCGCTGAGTTATATTTTGCTCGGAACGTTTGCCGCCGCCATGGTGCACACGGGATTTTCCGCCGCGTTTGCGCAGAGAGTGACGAAAATCATCGGTCAAAAAAAAGGCTGGTTTTTCCTGGTGCTGACCTGCGTCGCCATGTCCTCTCAAAACATTCTTCCGGTGCACATCGCCTTCATTCCGATGCTCATTCCGCCGTTGTTGCCGCTCATGAACCGCCTTCAAATCGACCGCCGTTTGATTGCCTGCATTTTGTCGTTCGGTCTCGTGGCACCTTATATTTCCATTCCGTCGGGTTTCGGTTTGATTTTTCAAAAGTTGATTATCGATAATCTTCAACAAAACGGCGTTGTTACGACCTACGCCGAAAACCGCCATTGCTTTACCCT
>DEWA01000039.1:809-4190 GCA_002363035.1 Verrucomicrobia bacterium UBA3222 | reverse complement strand
AATTGCCCTTTCTTAACGCTGACGGTGCGGTCGGTTTCGGCGACGGCTTTCAGTAAATCCGTCTGTCGGCACAAAAACGCGGGAATTTGAATGATATCGCATACGTCTGAAACCGCTTTCGCCTGTTGCGGCAGATGAATATCGGTCGTAACCGGCAAATCGAATTCCCGACGAACGGCTGCCAAAACCTCCAATCCGCGTTCCAATCCGAGCCCGCGCGGACTTTCGGCGGCGGTGCGATTAGCTTTATCGAACGAACCTTTAAAGATAACAGTCAACTTGTCGGTATATTTCCGTTGCAGGTTCGCCAAAACCTCCGCGATCGTTCGGCAGAGCTCTAGGCTTTCGATGGCGCAGGGACCGGCAATAAGGAGGAGTTTGTTCGGCGTAAAAAAGTTACTCATTTCGCCGTTATCGTAAAAAATGTGCCGTTTGCTTCAAGAACAAAGCACGTTCGGCGCACGAAAGTTCCGATGCCGACCATTTTTCAACAAATATCCGCGAACGCCTGCAAAACACTTTACGGGAATGACAGAAACGGATGATGCTTTTAAACCGACACGGAACGTTTTGCGCAAAATCACACCGTTTGCCGCAGGTGTTGTTAAAAAGGCGGAAAAACAAAGACCTCCGTTTGCCTGTAAAATGCAATGCGAAGATCTTCGTCGTTTTGCAACCGTTGTCGTTAAACGTCAATAACTGAAAGCAGCTTTGGTGCGTGCGGCATCTTCTTTCCACGGATTGTACGCCTCGGGAAAACGATCGGCACGATTGTCCGCAGGTTTTTCTTTGAAAGCGGGGTTTCGAAGCTCCGAAAAAAGGAACGAATCATCCCGAAATGCGTTGAACGACGTTTTTTGAGGCGTTTTCGCCTTTTGAACCGCTCTCGGCTGTTCCAGTTTCGGGGTCGTGTTTTTCGCCGCATGTAATGTCGGCAGGATAGTTGATAATACGGATATGGGAATAAATGCGGTTGTTTTCATAGGTACCTCTAAATGAAAGCATAAATCGTGCCAACGGTGCCGAATGGATAAATACAGCGTATTTAATGCGGGTAAAACGCTGAACACATTCCGGGTGACCTGAACATTGGTTATGACGAGGTAAGAAAATTTTTCAATTTAAAAAGAATTTATTTCCGAAAATATGCATATTTTGTCTCGATGTGCTCCGATTTTAAAAAATCTTTTTCTTAAAGAAATTAAGAAATTACACCTGGAAGCGGGAAGAAAGCAAAATTACCTCACAAACATAAAAATCGAAGTACCTCTCTCGTTAAAAGATTATCGAAAGTGGCACAGAACGCAAGAAACAGGCGTTTCCTCATCAAGGAGCGCAAAAACGCATTACCCGCGGAGTACATCCCTGTTCCCAAAGCGGTTTTCGGAACGTTTTACGTACTTTATACATCGCTTTCTTCGATTCTCTGAATGCGTTCAATCGATAAGGCACAATGCTGTTCGAGGTCGAGGCGGATGAAGACGGCATTTAAAACCGCCGCGCCCTTGGCAACTTCGAGGCGGTTCGGTTTGCCTTCGACAAAACGCTCGATAACGGGATCGATTTCGCAACCGATCACGCTGTCGTGCGGACCGCACATGCCGATGTCGCTCACAAATGCCGTCCGATTGTTTAAGAGGCGCGTGTCGGCGGTCGGAACATGCGTATGGGTGCCCAAAACCGCGCAAACACCTTCTTTTTTCGATAAAAACCAACCGAGCGCATACTTTTCGGCGGTCGTTTCGGCGTGAAAATCCACAATTACATTGCGGATACCGTCGTTTTCGAGAGCTTCGATCAATTTTGTCGCCGTTTGAAACGGGCAATCCAACGCCGTGCGAATACCCGTTCGTCCCAACAAATTTATAACTGCCAGCTTTTCGCCCTGATGCTCAAAGACAAGATACATTTTCCCGGGAGCCTTCGGGTAATTGGCGGGACGGCAAACGTACGGCAGGGTATCGATTTCGTTCCAGAACTCTTTTTGATCCCAGGTGTGATTGCCGAGCGTCAGCCCGTCGATGCCGGCATCGTGCAGTTTTTGTGCCGTCGCGGCATTCAAACCGAAGCCATGCGTGGCGTTTTCGGCATTGGCAAAGATAAAATCTGGCTTGTACCGCTCTCGCAACAACGGCAGTTGTGACAGCACGAAACGACGCCCCGGACGTCCGCCGATGTCCCCGAAAAATAAGATACGACATTCGTGCATGGGAATTCTACTGTTTATTTGGACTGTTGTTATTGTCGAAATTTAATGATAATTGCCCGTCGGTTGACGGTTTTGGCGGTAGTATTTCCAGAATTTCCGTTATTTCGTATGTTGATTGAATTTGGTTGTTTGCAATCTTTTGGGATAATTTTACATTCGCATGCAACAGGTTGTTTTTGGAGAAACTGATTTTATCGTTATCAATGGCGTTTAAAAATTTTTGATCTTTTATCACTGCTGAAAAACGATTCCCTCCATCCGAAAATTTCCACTTATTTTTTTGTTTAAAAGAAATTTTTTCAATCGAAAGCAACATGGAAGAAACGGTTTCATTCAAACATTCCTGCTGTTCGGATGCTTTTAAAAAAGATTCTGCCTCCTGTTTCGTGATCTTTTTTCTAAGCGATTGTTCTTTTCCGTCTCTGACTTCAAATTTTTGGATGCCCTCTCTTGCCAAGGGGGACAGTATTTTCTTTGTGTTTTTTCTGACACCCTCATGATTTGCCAGTTCCAAAACTTGCTTACGCGTGGAATACTTCTTGCCATCGACGACTATGGACATGTGACCATCAGTGTCTTCCTCGCTTTTTTCAATTTTCTTTCCGGAAGTTTGAAGATAAAAAGCAATCACACTGTACAAAAGCGTCAAATCTGCACCGTAAGCGATATATTTGTTACCTGAATCTATTAATCCGAGCAGATTAAGGATCGCTGTTATACCGATGATTTTTTCGTTTTTCCCAATAAACGAAAAAAATGCTCCCGTTTGTCGGGTTATTTCACGAAAACGCAACGGTATTTTTATGCAACCGCCTTCCGCAACGTACGCCTCCGTGACGATTTCGACTGTTCCGTCTCCGTTAAGAACGGTATTTGCGCATTTTATTAACTCGTCGATACCTTTGTAGATATCGGAAAGGACGCCTGCTTCCAGAGTATGACTTTTCAGTGCCTCACCGTCATAGACAAAGCTCAAATAAACTTCATTGGTAATACCATCGACACTCATGCCAAACTCGCACTTGTATGGGAATTACAAACGTTCACCCGTGAGAATTATCTTTGCACTTCACGCAATCCGCAAATTTTTTTGATACAAATTAACAAACAACCACATCCCCTGGTGGGCCCTGCAGGATTCGAACCTGCGACCAAGGGATTATGAGTCCCCT
>DEWA01000039.1:421-774 GCA_002363035.1 Verrucomicrobia bacterium UBA3222 | reverse complement strand
TCCCCTGCTCTAACCGCTGAGCTAAGAGCCCCGAAGTTACCTATTATAATGTGCAACGGCGGATTTTCTTCAAGTTTTTTGTACGGATGGTTCGGCTGTTAAAAGAAATTGTCTCTGCGTCAGGCAGAGTAACCGAAAACGGCGATATTTACGAAGTGTTTGGGTTTTTAAAAGCGGCGTTGCGCAAAGAAGCCGAAAAACGCTTGCATTCACTTACTAAACCTTCTCTACACTGAGGTATAATACGGTATGGTTTCCAAAGCGACCGCTTCGCCGAAAAAGCTTGTCATTGCGGAAAAACCGAGCGTGGCGCGCGATTTGGCGAAAGCACTCGGCGGGTTTAAGGCGAATAA
>DEWA01000039.1:0-363 GCA_002363035.1 Verrucomicrobia bacterium UBA3222 | reverse complement strand
TTTCTCGAACGCGAGGACATGCTGATTTCGTCGGCGGTCGGACATTTGGCGGAATTGTTCATGCCGGGCGACTGGGACGCGAAATACCGCTATTGGTCGCTGAAAAATTTACCGATTTTGCCGGATAAATTCAAATTGAAGCCCATTGAAAAGACCGCCGATCGCTTCGAGTTTTTAAAAAAGCTGATGGCGCGCAACGACGTTATCGGTTTGGTTAATGCCTGCGATGCGGGGCGCGAAGGGGAGCTGATTTTTGCCTATTTATGCGAATTGGCAGGCTGTGACAAACCGAAACAGCGTCTTTGGCTGTCGTCCATGACGGCGGATGCCATTCGCGAAGCCTTTCAACAACTGCGCCCTTCC
>DEWA01000008.1 GCA_002363035.1 Verrucomicrobia bacterium UBA3222 | reverse complement strand
TCCTTTACGCACGTCGTAAGCTCTTAGAGAGGTTGACACTATTCGCTGGTCGGTTACGATTAAATTATTGTAAGTCGTCAAATAAACATAGACAGTTGTGCATTACCAACCTTAAAAAAACAGTCGGTTTGCTTTAAACAAACATCTTAATTTCTGAATACTTTTACCGATTTCCCAACCGGATGAGATGAACGTTTCAATATGCTACCTTTTTTACCATCGCTTCCCCTCTAAAACAAATCCCCGTCCGCCGCTGGCGTTTCCGTATCGGCGTTTGCCAGTTTTGAAGCGCGTTCGAAGTGATCCGCGTAAAATGCTTCGAAGTCTTCCGCTGAAATTTCCTTCGGGCAATAGTTCGCTGCGCCGTTAAATTCAATGCCGATGGATTTTGTTTCGGGGAAGATCTGCGACAGAGCTGCTTGTACGTCGGCGTGATTTTTCGGACGGTCGTCGACCAGAATGATGCACTTCGGCGTATAATCGACGGTTTTTAAAAAGGCACACAGGACGGTTCCTTTAGTTGTATTGCCGCGTTCGCTGTTCGAAAAGAGGATGCCTCTATAATACGTCGGGTAATAACCGCGGTATTGCGGGCAGGCGTTGAGAATAACTTCCGACTGCGGAAAAGCGTGTTCGAAGGAAAGTCCCAATCGCTTTAAATCTTCATAACGTTTAACCTCCATGCGTGTGCCCAAAAAATCTCCCGTGACGGTGGCGGTGAAGGCGATGGTTTTCATTTTCAATGATGCCAAAACAGAAAGGATGTCGTTGTCCGTCAAGCGTTGCGGCAAGAGAAAATTGAAGCAAAACGTCAGGCAGGTATCCAATTTCGGGTAGCGTGACTGAATGGAGCGATAGATATCCAGGTGCTTTTTCAGGTTCGGTATGTAAGCGGCGGGGTGATCCGGTTGCGTCAGGGTCATGTCCAGATCGAACAAACAAAGAACGTCTTCGGTTTTGTAAGGAGCCGTCTGCGTTGCAATGTACGAACCGACGTCGCGCATGCGATCAAAGGAAGCACAAATGCCGTTGCAATCGGAAACCATATCCCCTCCTAATTTTACATGAATTTGCCTACGTTTTTCAACAAAAACATGTCACGGATGCCCTTGAGGCACGTTTTACGCGTACAAAAACAACGGTAAGAAAACAAAATGACAGAGTTTCGGAAGCGATATACTTAATATTTTTTATCCTTTCTGAGCACCATAAAGTGTCTGTGCTTGCTCAAAGAGTACTTCGGCGTCTCTTCGAAATTCCTCCTCCGTAAACGGTACGGAGGACTTCGTTTGCGCGCCCGTATACCAAATGCCGATAAATTTCACGCTTGGGAAGTGTCGTCTGAGTGCTTTGCGAACCGTATAATGATTGATGACGCGATCGTCGACGAGAACAATACATTTGGGGGTGTAACGGATTTTTTTCAAAAATGCACATAAAACTGCGCCCTTGGAAGTTGAGCCCTTTAATTTCGGTAACGAGAATAAAATACCCTTGTGATATGTCGGGTATTGACCTTCGTGCGGGTCGCAGTCGTTTAGCGTAAATGATTGTTCGTGAAAGATGTTTTCAAAGGTAATACCTTTTGCTTTTAATTCTTCATAACGGTACTGTTCTACCGTGATGCCATCGTTAAAAACACCCGTTTCGCAAGCGGTGAAACCGATTTTTTCGCATTTGAGCGATTGCAACAGCGGCAGAACATCGGGTTCCGTCAATCGAACATGCGGCGCCAGGGTGCGATAGAGCATGGCGGTTGTCACCTTCGGATAGCTTGCACGGAGTTTTTCATAGACGGAACGATAGCGCTTGCGTTGATAAACCAACGGTGAATCGATCCTCAAGAGTGTATTGTCCAAATCAAACGCACACAGAACTTCATGCGGCAGATATGCGGCAATCTGTTCCTGCAGATAAGTCCCAATGTCTTTCATGGAGGCGCAGGTGACGGTGATGCTGCGGCGCATTCGGTAATGTGAAAACCAAAACCAACCCGCGCCGACGAGGCAGGCAATAATGATGGATTTCATAAAGCGACGGATATTTTGATGCAGTGCACACAACATACTTTATTTTTAATGTTTCAAAGCTCGTCGAAACAGCCAAACCGCCAAACCCTGGAAAAGAACGTGCGGCAGCCAGACCAGGAGGTCGGGGCGGTATTGCGGTGATGCTTCCAACCACGAAATCGCCATGACGATGAAGTAAAAACTCAGCGCCAGGGCGATGGCGAGTACCAGGTTGGCGGAGGTTTCGGCGCGACTCAGTCGAATGCCCAGCGGAATGGCAATCAGCACCAGCGATAAGGTTGCAAACGACATGACGGCGTTCTTTTGAATTTCCAGGTTGGTTGTGATCTTATATTTATAATTTTGTGTTCCGGGCGCGCTTTTTTCAACGGATTTGCGTTCGTTGAGCAGTTCCGAAAGCGTCATGTACCCTAACTTTTTATAAAAGTATTCTTTCCCCAACATCGCCGTCAGCGGCAGAGCAATGTCGGTACTGTCGAAGGCAATCGCCTGTGCATCCGATGAACCGTCGGGGCGCGTGGAATACTTTTCGCCGGAGGCTTTCAGCAACGTGAGAATGATGGCATTTTTTTTATCGTCATACCGCAAAATGCCGCGTTTGGAATGCAAAAACAAATTCGCTCCCGACGTTTGCCGACCGTCCAGTTCCCACAGCCAGCAATTTTCGACCGCATCGTTTTGCTTTTTCTCGACGTAAAACAGGTATCCCGGGAAATCTTTCACGAAGGTTCCCGCTTGGATGAACGACAGCGGCTTTTGGCGAATGATGTTACTCAGGGCTTTGCGGTAGTACACGATGGAATGCGGTCCCCAGTGAAAATTGACGATGAGCGTGAAAATAACGCCGATTGCGGACATCAGCAGCAACGGTGAGATGATGTGCCACAGGCTCAAACCGGATGCTTTCATGGCGATGAGTTCGTTTTGCGACGAGAGCCGCCCCAGCACCAGCAACGTTGCCGTCAGGATACCCAACGGCAGCGAGTAGGCGACCATGGACGGGATGAGATGGAACAATGTATCGAAGAAAAACGACCACTCGATTTTACCGCTCGCCAGCAACGGCAAAACGTCCTTTACGGCGTTTCCGGCGACCAAAACGAACACAAACAGTAAGACCGTATTGAAGGCGGCGAAGAAAAATTGCCTTAACAGGTAGCGTTGCAGAAGGTTGGGCACGGCTTATTTTACGATAGAAGAGCAAGAAGGGAAAGAGGGAAACAGACGTATTAACCGAAAAAAGCGAGAAAAATTCCACGGAAAGAGCTATTCTCCCAATGTAACTGTACGTTTTTTAACGGGAAACTACGCTCGTGTGATATCCCCACAAGATCTTATGGAAGGAGATAGACACATATAAATGTTATTTTCCTTTCTCACCAACGATTTTCATGACAGCATCTAATGCTTTTTGTCTTCCATGGTTGCGATTGTAAACTTCCAAGACGCAGGCAAGAAAATCTCCTTTATGCCTTAAAAGCAACCCGAGTAGGATGTATTTAAACAAAGTTGGCAGATCGCAGATTGTTCTAGGATGTTTAACGTAAATTACATCTTGATTAACAAGATTCCCCTGCAAATTCAGAGAATAAAGCAAAAATTGTTTTTCCGTTAAAAAAGAATGCAAATCGACCGTTACGTGCTGACCTTTAAAGATAGGAATCCTCTGTGCTTCGCAAACAACACAAAGAACTTTTTCTAAAAGAGAAGGTTCTCCAGATGCAAGCACATCATAATCACATCCCTCGACATCGGTTTTGATGAAATCATACGTCGCTTCCGCTGGCAAAATACTGCTGAGTTTTTTGGTACAAATCGGAATATTGCGACAATTTTGCCTTAAGACCCCAATCGGTTGTTCTACATTCGGATCTATTTCACGTATGGAAGCTGCACCATAATGATCGACAGGCACGTGCAACACTGCCTCTCCATCATACCACGCAACACCATCGGTAAAAACATGATCGTACTCACCGGATTTTCTTAAACGCTCAGCTTCCTTCGTATCGGGTTCAATACCATGGATAAGCCTGTTGTTTAAACGCTTTAGTGGTTTAAAAATCGGTATTGCACTTAAACCTCCACGTGCACCGACATCCAGCAAAGAAACACAAATCTCCGGGTGTTCACGATTAAGAAAGTTGATAAAACGCCTAATATGAACGATCTGTCGATAATGTGTTCTTACGTTCAGATAATGGTAAGCCAGATTCGGGAAGCGATCGGCAAGGAGATGTTTTACGCCTTTCGCTCTTCTCCGCTCTTCTCCGCTCTTCTCCGCTCTTCTCCGCTCTCACTATACTATCATGCGGTACCAGTTTTGTGTATTTGTAAAGATTATTTTTACTCCTTCCCCTCTTTCCGCTCCTGCAGCCAACGAACCACCTTGGCGATCGGCTCAATCAGTTCCCGCGGAATGTAGCGTCCTTCCTCCGCCAAATCATACAGGGCGTGTGCCAGCGGAACGTCTTCCAAGATGGGGATATTGTTATCGGCGGCGATTTTTTTCATCACCTGCGCCTGATGGTCGATGCCCTTCGCCAACACGATCGGCAGCGGCGTGATGAGTTCGTTGTAATAAATCGCAATCGCGTAGTGCGTCGGGTTCACGATCAATGCCGAGGCGCGCTTTGTTTTCTGCGCCGGACCGCCCTGCAACAGTTCGCGGTGAAATTGTTTGCGTTTGCCTTTGATTTGCGGATCGCCTTCCTGTTCCTTAAATTCCCGCTTCACCTCATCCTTGGTCATCATCAGCTGTTTCTTGTGATTGAAGCGCTGAAACATGAAATCCAGTACGGCAACCGTGACGTAGGCGAACAGGACGTTCATGGCGAACGTTTTCATAATCGGCGGCAGCATATTGAAAAAGTCGTTCAGTGTCAGGAACGGCGTTTTCAACAGCGGATCCAGGGTATTGCGGATGACGAAATACAGCAATGTGCTCAGGAAGAGGATTTTTGCGGCGGATTTCAGGAATTCGATGAGATTTTTGAGAGAAAAGATCTGTTTCAGCTTCGACATCGGGTTGAGTTTGTTGAAATCGGGTTTGATCGATTCCGGCGCGAAAAGCAGCCCAAATTGAAAGGTGTTCGCCATAATGCCGGTAAGAAACACCAGCAATACGAGCGGCAGAACAACGCGGATGCCGACCAAAAAGCAGGCGCCCGCCGTGTGTTGCAGGGCGGATTGGAAGGGTTCGTTGAAAAACAGTGCCGGAACCGCGGTGACTTCCGAAAGCGTTTGCAAAACCGCGTCGCGCCGAAGTCCGAAGTACGCAAAAATCACAATCAACAACGCCGTGGACGTGACATCTTTGCTGTTGGCAACCTGTCCCTTTTTGCGCGCATCGCGCAACTTTTTCGCCGTCGGTTGCTCGGTTTTTTCAGCCATGGGAAAGGACGGGCAAAGTGCCCATATGTTTTAAGGGAACGGAAGGTTTGAAAACGAAATTTTTCATGCGGTTATTCCCATGTTTATCCCGTCAAGAGCCTCAAAAAGGTTTCCGTTCGGGTTTCGCTTCCGAAATGCGTACAGAAATAGTGCATCAGGTACGAAAGATAGAGGATGAAAAACAGCATCGCCAGTTCACTTTTGATCGGCATCGAGAGAAAGAAGACGTTCAGTTGCGGTGCGAAACGCGTCACCAGCCCCAAGCCGAATTCCGCCAGGAACAGAATAAATAAGACGGGTCCTCCGAGCAGAACTAGCAGGTGAAACAGTTGCCCGCCCATGGCGTGGATAAAGAAAGCGTTCCAGGCCGGCGGCAACGGTGTGTAAGGCGTTAAAACGGGAACTTTTTCGTAGCTGAAATACAGACCCTTCAAAAACAGCAACAGCCCGCCGCAGGTGATGGCGAGCGTCAGGGCAAATTTCATCAAAAAATCGCCCAACGGACTGGTTTGTGAGTTTGAAATCGGATCGAACAAACTTGCCATGGAGGCGCCGCGTTGGGTATCGATGATGAACCCGACGCTTTGAGCAACGTAGAAAAGAAAATTCGTCAGCCATCCGAACAGAACGCCGATAAACACTTCTTTGATCAGAAAAAGCACAAACAATCCGCGATTGTCGTGGAGCAGCGCCAGGCTTTGCCCGAACAGCGGCGGCATTATGACCAACGAAAGCGCCAGGATAAGCGCGCGCCGTGCAATTCCCGTTAAATACTGCGAAGCGAAAAACACCGAAACGGAGCAAAATCCCGTGATGCGGCTGCTGCAAAATCCCAGCACCAACAGCACATCCAGAAGCGGTTGCAGCCGTTCGAGCGTCATCGGCGTCTCTGCTGTTGAACGATTGTGAAAATCGACTCCGTATAGCGTTGCATTTCCATCCCCATCCAATGCGCCGTCAAAACCAATGCCAGCGTAATGCAAATCAATTTAACCACGAAACCGAGCGTTTGCTCCTGCACCTGCGTCAACGCCTGCAACAGACTGACGCCGAGCCCGACGAACGTTGCCAGCAGAATGGACGGCAATGACAGCGCCAGCACCATGGTCATGGCTTTGGACGAAAGCTCGACGATAACGGACGCATCCATCGCATTCATTATAACAGAGGGCAAACGGCGGCGCAAACGATTGCGGGAGGATAAAGCGGTGGTTGGGAAAAATGTTGCTTTGAAGGAAGAAAGAAGTAAAATTAAGACTAATGACACAGTTTTTAAAAGCTTTAGCGGCAGCAAAACGTTTTTGGGAGTATCAGAAGGCTCAAAAAAAGGGCGGAGTTGTGATAGAAATTACAGGAACGTGTAATGCAAAATGTTATTATTGCCAGGTTGGGCAGGATAATTTGAATCACGTTAAGAGCACGAAAAGGTTGTATTTTCCAGTTGATGATTTTAGAAAAACGGTTCAACAGTTAAAAGCCAAAGGTTTCCTTTCGAAGGGGGATATATTGACCCTCTATTGCTGGAATGAACCATTGTTGCACCCGGATTTCTGTGAGATTATTAAGATTTGTGGAGAAGAAAAATGTTTGGTGTCTTTCAGTACAAATATGAGTGTTCGACCAAAAGTGCCTGATAATTTTGATGCGGCGTGTATCGGGAATATCACTTTTTCGATGCCGGGATTTAGTCAGGCGTCGTACGATAAAATCCATCAGTTTGATTTTGAGCGAATTAAGTTGAATATCGAATGGATGGTAAGAACCTTCCGTAAACATGGTTGTTTTGGATTTTTTTTGGTTCGGTTTCATGTGTACCAGTTCAACGTCCACGAAATGGAACTGGCACGTAAATGGGCGCGTTCGCTAGGTATATTTTTCGAACCGTATTATGCCTTAATCAATGATAGTAAAAAGCTTTGGCAATACATTGAGGGAGAAGGTGTCCCTTACGATTATTTGATGAATGTTTCAAGGGATTTAAATATGGGAAAATATTTGTATCGTAATGTGCGACAAGATTGTGAATGTGATTCGATGAGAAGTATCTTCATAGATTCAGATGGGCGTCTATTCTGGTGTTGTTTTTCTGATATGAGTATGGGGCGTTTGGAAGATATCAAATCACTGGAACAGTTTTTTAAAATGCGTTGTAATAGTGAAATTTGTAAAAAATGTTTGAAGACGTTGAAGCCGGGTCGTTTTGAGTATTTAGGATACTTTACTGGGAAAAATTTTCACCGTGGGGTTGGTTTTTTTTATTTGTACCAGAGCCTCAAAACATGCTTTTTATGATGTTTTCTTCGCTTCCGTCGCTCAAAAAGCCTTGCAAATAAATCGCGCTTACCTCCAAATAAAGGAAATGAAGGTTCGGATTGAGAAAAACGTCCTCAATAACGGGTTAAGTCAGGTTTTGAACGTCGTCGGAATGCGGACGTCGTTGCCGGTGTTGAGCAACGTCCGTTTGTGCGCCAGGGAAGGTGTGTTGGAGCTGATTACCACCAACCTGGATATGGGTATCCGTTGCACCGTGGCGGCGGACGTAAAGGAAGGCGGCTCGATTGCGTTGCCGGCACGTCGGTTGGCGTCGATTGCGAAGGCGCTCCCGGAAGGGACGATTGAATTGGAATGTTCGGACGATCAGGCGAAATTGAGTTGCGGTTGCTCCAAGTTTCGCATCATGGGCATGAACGATGCCGAGTTCCCGCCGTTGCCGATGTTCGAACAGACGGAAGCGCTTGTTGTGGAACAGCAACAGTTGCGCGGTTGGTTGCGCCACGTGTCGTTTGCGCAATCGGAGGACGAAAATCGTTATTTGCTGAACGGCGTTTTGTTTGCATTCAAGGGCGGAGAAGGGACGGCTTCGAGTGACGGAGCAGAAGCGGGTGCGTCGGCTTCGGAGTTGCATGTCGTGGCAACGGACGGGCGGCGACTCAGTTTGATGCAACAGTCGATGGAGGTGCCGGAGGCGTTGCGCGGAAAATCCTTTATCTTGCCGTCCAAGGCCGTCGGCGAACTGGAGCATTTGTTGCAACAATCCGCTCCCGTAAAGCTTTACTTCAATAATCGTCAGGTCGGTTTCGAGCTGGAATTGGATGAAAGTGCACAAAAAAGCGGGTTGGCGCAGTCGATTTATCTGGTTTCAAAGCAAATTGAAGGCGTGTTCCCGAATTATTTGCAGGTTTTGCCGAAAACAACGGAGCATCGCGTGCGTTTGGAACGTACTTTACTGTTGGAAAGCATTCAGCGCGCGGCGTTGGTTTCGAGTCTCGACAACGGTACCGTCAAATTGACGTTTAACCGGAATCTGTTGGAAATTTCGGCATCCAGCGCGGAATTCGGCGAGGCGCATGAGTCGATTGCCGTTGAGTACGAAGCGGGCGATAAACCGATAAGTATTACCTTTAATTCCAAATTTCTGACGGATCCGCTGAAAGCCCTGGATGAAGATGCGATCTTCTTTGAATTTAAGGACGAAGTCAGTCCGGGCGTTATCAAAACCAACGACAACTTCCGCTGTGTGGTAATGCCGTTGCGGTTGGGGTAAAAAGGTGATGCCGGTATGCTCCGGTGGTCTCCTTTTTGAGGGCGTGGCGAATGGGTGCCGCCTTTGCTTTCAGCTGATGGTGCGGAGTTCCGTTCTTCCGTTGTTTTTTTTAAAGTTCACCTTTCGAAGAAAGGCATCGGCGGTTTTGTAAATCGATCACAGCCGGAATCAGGGATGAATGCCGCTTTTCTTCAGTAATTCCTCAAAGGAATAACAGCGTGCCTTAGAATCCTCATTGTCCACTACGATAAGCCCGTTCGGCGTGTTGCACTTGAAGCGGTGGTCATAATTCAGAACAAGTTTATCCTGAAGTCTCACATGGGAAATTTCATCCTTTTCGGGATCATAAAAGAAGACAAAATTGATGTAATTGAAATCAATCCATTTCCATCCTGAGGCTTCGTTGTAGAAAGTAACAGCATCTTTCGTTCGGTTTCCGCGGCAAGTATTTATAAAAGAATAAGAAACTTTCAATCCTTTGCCATACGGAGAAACGTTAAATTCTACCGATCTGCTTTCGTAAAAACCATTCACGTTATAATGCCCAAGGATGTTCCAAAATTCCTCCCCGAAAATTCCCTTCAGGAAGTCTTCGGTGATGAGTATATCCATGGCAGAGATTTTATCCCTGTATTCCATAATCATGAGATTATTATACATTTCGATTACTTTTTCAAACGCCTTCCTGTCGACTTCTTGCAACGATGCTATCGAAGGTTCAATCCTAATCACGGAACCATTGGAAGGATGCGTATGCAATACGAAGGATTTATCGCCGAAAACAATAACAAACTTCCCCTCCCCAGTATCTTTAACGACACTGATGCTCTCCTCCAGCTTAGTATCTTTAACGACACCGATGAGCTTTTCCAGCTTAGTATCTTTAACGACACCGATGAGCTTTTCCAGCTTAGTATCTTTAACGACACCGATGCTCTTCTTCAGCTGTTCTTGGGCAACCCTGGCATCCAAACAAATCTTAAAATCTTCATATTTTTTCCGATTGTTTTTCAAATCATCGCGCAATTTCGCGTACACAGCCGAAAATTTGTTTTTTGCTTCCGATACGGCTTTCCATGGAAAATTGGATAATCGTTCCGTTTTTTTTAAAAACTCCGCCTCTGTCGACCACCATCGTTCTCCACCTTGAGCAATGCCATAGGATACTCTATAGTTCGTCAGAACCGTGAGAGGGTTCTTCTTTTTAAAGGCAAAAAAAAAGTCGCAGTTTAAAACTTTCGATCCTTCAAAAAACTGTTCAATCCGCATCCGCAACTCGCCTTTGCCGAACATGTTGAAAAAGTTTTCCTTTAAGCGCGGTTGGAATGTAATCTCTGTCTTGAAGTCTTCACCGCCGGTTGCATGGGCAAAAATACTCCTTACGACTTCCTCCGGTAAGACCTTTTCCAAGAATTTCGTACTGCCGACAACTTTGATGATTTTCTTTAGATCCGCATCGCATTGCAATTTCTCCAAATCGTCAAGCGTGTGAAACGACAAACTTTTGAAGCCTACCCATATATCCAGCTTTTCGTTTTGTTCTTTGAACCACTTCAGAAATTCCTCGCTCCAAAGATTCGGACTTTCCGCTTGTGGGAAAAGTTCTTCGAACGTTTCCTGAAAAACCTTCGGATTTTTCCGCCAATGCATTTCCACAACGCTCGGAAGCGTCAAGACCGCTTTTACGCTTTGTGTCCGTGCGCCGACGAATAGAAACAGGGTGCATCCGATAAGATGAAACGGAAAATTTTTATAGCTCACATTCATAACATCAACAGAAAAATTCTGCCGAAAAGCAAAATACATTGCAAAGGAAAATTTTTCTTTTTCGTCTGCCGTCCGAAGTGAAAAACGTTTTCCGTATGTGAAAGCGTACTAGCCTTCGACCGACGCTTTCAACGGTACCAGATACTGCCTCAATAACGCGGGCTCTTCAAGTAACGCGTCGAGTTGGATTGCTTGTTCAAGGGAGAAATTGCCGCTGCGGGTGCGGCGCAATTGCGATAGATAACCGCCGCAGTTAAGTTTTGCGCCGATGTCGTGCGCTAATGAGCGAATATAGGTGCCTTTGGAGCAGCGGACGCGAAGATGAAGATTAGGGGCGTCGTAATTTAAAAGATCGCATTGAAAGATGGTGATGAAATGGGGAGTTGTTTTTGGTTCCTGTCCCTTCCGCGCCAGTTTATATAAGGGGATGCCGTTGATTTTCTTGGCGGAAAAAACAGGCGGCTGTTGATATTGGTCGCCGATAAAACCTTGCAGAACGGTTCGAATTCTTTCTTCGGTAATGCCTT
The DNA here is from genome assembly GCA_002363035.1 of Verrucomicrobia bacterium UBA3222. Taxonomy (GTDB): domain Bacteria; phylum Verrucomicrobiota; class Verrucomicrobiia; order Opitutales; family UBA9783; genus UBA3222. The sequence continues at coordinate 15,621 of DEWA01000008.1, read as the reverse complement.
CGGTCGGTCGGGTTTGCGTCACCTCGCCCTCACGGTCATAGGTGGTTGTTTCGACCCCAAGTTGAATGACGCCCTCGTAGGTCTTTGTGCCGCACATCAACGCCTGCGAGGCTTTGGTCGCTTTCCCGAGAACAATCAGCAACAGACCCGTTGCCAGCGGATCCAGGGTGCCCGCGTGACCGATTTTGCGAAAACCAAACGTATATTTTAAACGTCGGATAACGTCATACGAAGAGCAACCGTACGGCTTATCGATCGGCAAAATGCCGTCGATGTTTGTCGCGATCCTCGCACGTTTGGCGTGAACGGATGTATGTACCCAAGGGGCTTTTGTGTTTGAAGGCAATGATGATAAAGACGACGAGGCGGGTTTTAAATCCGACATACACACTCACGATATTCGGTGATGACGGGCTTCGTCAAAAAGATAAAATCGTCAATTTCACAGAGTTTTGGAATAAACGGGCACCAAACGACAAGCTTCAAATGATCTTTGTGCACACCACTGCTACTCCCCGCAAAGCACAACCACACCGTCATGCTCCGCGGGAATAAAGTTTCCCTGCATTACTCTTCAAGCCCTGACCGCCTTTTTAGGTGAGCTTCGGTACCACTTTCCAAGAAGCAAACGGACGGTTTGGCAGTTTGACAACCGTTAAGTACACGACTTACCCTTGAAGATATCCAAACCGTTCCGCAGCAAGCATCCGCACCGACAAAGATAACACCTGCCCCGCATGCGCATCGCCCTCCTGCAGAACATACTCCACACACCGCATCCCGCAGGAAGGACGTTTTTTCTGCGCTCCTTTTCGTGTTTTAATGCACTTTACGCAATCTCCAACACCACTTCCCAGGCGGTAAAGGGACGGTTTTGCGATTTGGCGACCGCCGGATGCGTCAACTTGCCTTTGAAGACATTCAGACCGTTGCGCAGGTGTTTGTCTTCGCGCAAAGCCTTTTCGTAGCCCGAGTTCGCCAGTTTTTCGATAAACGGATAGGTCGCGTTGTTCAGCGAAATCGTGGCGGTACGTGCATAAGCCCCCGGCATGTTGGTTACGCAATAGTGAACAACGCCGTCGACCGTGTAGTACGGATTGTCGTGTGTGGTCGGGTGACTGGTTTCGCAACAACCGCCCTGGTCAATGGCGACATCGACAATGACACTGCCTTTTTTCATCGTTTTGACCATTTCTTTGGTAACCAACTTCGGCGTCGAAAGCCCGGCAACCAGTGCGGCACCGACGACGATATCCGCGTCGGCAATCAGCTTCGCAACGTTATCGGGATTCGAGTAGGCGGTTTTGACTTGATTATGGAAAATTGTCGTAATGCGTTCCAATGTCGGTTGCCAGTTATCCAGAACCGTTACGTCCGCACCGATGCCGTGCGCGATAAACGCGGCGTTCTGCCCGACATGACCGCCGCCGAGAATGAGCACCTTCGAAGGCGGAACGCCCGGAACACCGCAGGGCAACGTTCCGCAACCGCCGTGTTGCGTTTGCAGCAAATTTGTCGCAACCAACACCGACATGCGCCCGGCAATGGTACTCATGGGCGACAACAATGGCAATTTACCGAAGGCATCGGTGACGGTTTCGTAGGCGATACACACGGCACCCGATTGGATGAGAGCTTCCGTTTGTTCCACATCCGGCGCAAGGTGCAGGTAGGTGAAAAGAATTTGGTTCGGGCGAATTTTTCCGTATTCCGACTTCAACGGCTCTTTGACCTTCACGATCATGTCCGACTTTTTCCAGACTTCGTCCGCCGTTTCCAAAACGGTCGCGCCCGCTTTGCGGTAATCCTCATCGGTGAAGCCCGAGCCGATGCCCGCATTTTTTTCAACAAAAACGCAATGTCCCTGCTTTGTCAGCGACGCCACAAAGCTCGGGATAATGCCCACGCGATTTTCGTTAATTTTGATTTCTTTTACGGTTCCGATGTTCATAGGTAATTTCTTTCCTTATTGCGAAACGGTCGGCAAAAAATGTCAACGCATAACGGCAACGTTTACCTCCGTATTTCCCGATTGAAAAACATTCATTTTTCTCCTACAATGCCTCCGTATGGCTTCCGTGCAGACGACTTTTTTATCGGATCCGACGGTGCATGAAACGTTGGAGAACGGCTTATCGGTTATTTTTTTGCCGATTCAACATTCCAATGTGCTCGCCCTCCAACTGTGGGTCAAAACGGGCAGTATTCACGAAGGAGTATTTCTCGGTTCCGGTGTATCGCATTTTGTCGAGCATATGGTGTTTAAGGGCACCGAAACGCGCGATTACGAGACAATTTTCAAAGAGGCTCAAAGCCAAGGCGCGAAATTAAACGCCTATACGACGTTTGACAGGACGGTTTTTACCTATGATGCCTGTGTTAACTCGCTCGATGTCGGACTGGATTTGTTGCAGGATATGACGCTTCGGGCAACATTTCCCGAGGAAGAATTCCAAAAAGAACGCGAGGTCATTCTCCGCGAAATCGCGATGTGCAAGGATGATGCGGACGATTGTTTAAGCGAACGTCTCTTCGAAGAAGCGTTTCGCCGGCACCCGTACCGTTACCCGGTCATCGGCGTGAAAAGCATTTTCGAACAGCTGACGCGCGAAGACGTACGGCGTTATTGGCACGCGCGCTACGCCGTTAACAACATGACGCTGGTGGCGGCGGGAAATTTGCCGCAGGAAGCGGTTTTCGAAAAAGTAAGACAATTTTTCGGTTCTCATAAACCGCGCAGTACGGCACCCGTTTTGGTACCGAAAGAACCCCTCCAACTGGCGGAACGAAGCGGACGCGCCTACGGCGATTATCAAATCGTGCGCGGTGCGGTCGGGTTTCGCATTCCGGGGCTGGGTCATAAAGACGGCGCGAAATTACAGGTACTTGCGACTGTTCTCGGCGGCGGCGAAAGTTCGCTCTTATACCGAGAGTTGCGTGAAAAACAACGCTTGGTGCAGACGATCGAAGCGGCTTCCTGGATGGGCGACACGCACGGTTTGTTTATCATCCAATACGCCTGTGAAGCGGGGAAGCGGGAAGCGGTCGAAGCGTATCTGCACGAACATTTAACGGAACTCATAAAAAGCGGTTTGACGCAGGACGCCGTCGCCAAAACCTACCGACAGGCACTGTTATCGGAGCTGGATGCCTGCAAAACGGTTTCGGGGCAGGCGCACCACATCGGCTGGGCGAGCGTTTGCCTCGGTGATGCCGGCTATACGCAACGCTATCTGGAACAACTGCGAACGTTAAAGGTCGAGGATGTGCATTCGATCATCGATACTTATTTAACCTTCGCCCAAAGCACCTGCGTATCGCTGGAACCTTTAACCTGCAAGCCGTCGGTAACCAATGCGACGGTCGTGGTGTCGGAACAACTGCCGTTGGAAACCGAAACCGTCAACGGCGTGCACATCTTATATCAGCCGTGCGCTTTCCCGAAAACGCACATCGAAGCTCTTTTTTCGGCAGGCGCATTGTACGAACCGTCCGACAAGCGCGGTTTGTCGCAACTGCTGGCGACGCTGCTCACGAAGGATACGGAACAACAATCGGCTTTGGAAGTCGCCGAAGCCGTGGAAGCGCTCGGCGGGCAATGGAACGGGTTCGCCGGCAACAACTACCTGGGATTATCGACGGAAGTTCTTTCGACGGACGCCGATGCGGCGTGTCGGTGGCTGCAAAACGCGCTGACGCGGGCGCGCTTTTTGCCCGAAACCTTCGAAACTGAACGGAACGCACAGCTGTCGGAGATTAAGGCGATGCAGGATGATGCATTTTACGTCGGTTTTCAACGGTTGCGGCGGGAATTTTTCAAACAGCATCCCTACGCCGTCGGTTCGTTGGGAACGGAGGAAGGGCTCCGTGCACTGACGGTTGACGACTGCAAACGCTTTTACGGGAAAATCGTTTCGGCGGAAAATACCGTCCTCTCTGTTGTTTCTTCATTACCGAAGGAGCGCATTTTGCGACTGTTGAAACCGATTTGCAACGCCCTTCCGAAGGAACCTTTCGAGACGGTTACGGAAAACGTTGAATTTCCGTCGGCATCGCGTGTCGAAGAAATGTCGTCCAAAGAACAGGCGATGGTGTTTGCGGCATACCCGATGAGCGGTTATGCGGAGGAGGATTTCTACATCGGCGAGTTTTTGGAAGAACTGTTCAACGGTCTCGCAAGTACCTTTGTGGACGAAGTGCGCGAAAAGCGCGGATTGGCGTACACGGTTGGCGCAACGCGTCTGTCGGGTAAAGAGAAAGGGATGTTCTGCTTATTTGCCGGAACGCACGCGGAGGCAACGGATGCCGTTGAAACGGAAATGGCGCGCGCCGTTCAACGCATTCTCGACCGAAAACTGACAAAGGACGAATTCGAAACGGCACGCACGTCCCTGAAGGTCAACCGTCAGCTCGGTCTGCAAAGCATCGGCAAAAAAGCATTTACCGCCGCATACAATGCGCTGCTCGGTCTTCCGAACGAGCGATGGTTGCGTTACGAGGAAGCGATTGACGCGATGACGCTTGACTTGTTTTATGAGCGTTGCGAGAATTACCTAAAGCCGTCACAGGTCGTGGGGCTCGTTGTTAAACCGTCATGAAGACAAACAAATTTCTTCTTCTCGTTTCGCTGTTCGGCTTTTTGCCGTTTGAGCTTTTCGGAGCGCCTTCGGAAGATGCGGCGTTGAATGATTCGGTCGCCTTCCGAGAAGCGACAAAGGGCACTGCTTCGTCGGATGTTTCCTCCGAAGTGCCGGCGTCGGAAAACGAGAAAACGAAGAGAGCCGTCTTTTCAAACCGACGCGCCGACGGTGCAAAAAAGACGGATCGTGTTGCAAAGAAAGACGGCAGTAAGACGAATTTTAAGCGTTCGTCGAAACGCGAGGCGGTCGATACCCGAAAGACGGCGACCTCCGCCGAAACACCTGCCGTTTCATCCGTAAAATCCGAACGTCGCAAAAAAAATTCCGAAGCGTCGTCGGAAAAGAAAGACAAACCGTTATCCAAAGCCGAAATCGACGCTTTGAAGGCGAAAATCGATTGGGACGAACCGTTGCAATTATCACCCGATGTACATACGGGAACGTTGAAAAACGGCATGCGCTGGTATATTTATCCGAAAAAAGGCGATTGTGACGCCGTCAGCCTGCGCCTGTTGGTGAATGCCGGCGCGTTGATGGAAACCGACGCCGAAGACGGTCTGGCGCACTTTACGGAGCACATGGCGTTCAACGGCAGTAAGCATTTCAAACCGGGCGAGCTCATTCCGTATTTTCAGGAGAACGGCATGAGTTTCGGCGGCGACACCAATGCTTTTACGTATTACCTGCACACCTGTTACAAGCTGGATGTCCCGAAGAACGATGAAGCATCGTTGCGAAAGGCGTTAACGGTACTGAACGACATGGGTTTCGAAGCTCTGTTTTTGCAGAAGGAAATCGATCGCGAACGCGGCGTCATTTTGGAGGAAATGCGCAATCGACAAGTCGATACCGTTCGCACGTGGGAAGCCGTCAATCGATTTATCTTTTCCCAATCGTTGCTGTCGAAGCGTTTTATCATCGGAACGAAGGAAACGCTGAATGCGATGAAGACGGAGGATTTTGTCCGCTTTTACAAGAAGTGGTACACGCCGAACCGTATGTCGCTGATTATAACGGGTCCCGTAGACGTTCAAAAAACCGTTCGTTTCATTGAACAAACCATGACGCAAACGGCGGAAAAGTCGGCGGAAGAGCCCGACATCGGCACGTTTCCGCCACCGCGAAACGGTTTGGCGGTTAAGGTCGTTGACGATCCGGAGATGTCAAACACGTGCGTCGCGCTGACGGCGGTGCAACCGTTTTGCGGTTCCGAGACGGTTACGTTGAAGGACAAATATCGCGAAAGCATTCGGGCGCTCATCGGCATCATGTTGAAGGAACGATTGGAGGAACTGAGAAAAACGGCACCCGTAGCGGATGCTTTCTTTGATTGGGAAAGTAATTTTCGCAAATTTGAAACGGGCGAGTGCGTCTTTTTGTGCGATTCAAAGGATGCGGACGAAGCCGTACGATTGTGCGAGCGTTTGATACGTTCGGTCACGCTGTTCGGTTTTGCGCCGTCGGAGTTGGAGTACGCCAAATCCGTCATCAGAAATCGCCTGCAATCGGAAATCATCAAGGAGCAGTCGGCTTCGGCGCGCGATTTGGCGGACGGGACGGTGGATGGGCTGATGAACCGGAATGTTATTTTTTCCGCAACACAGCAGCAGGAATGGTTTCAACAACTGGCACCGACGATTACGACGAACGATTGCCTTGCGCTCTGGAAAGAATTATGGGGCAACGGCAGTTATCTGTACGTCGGTGGCAATTTGGGATCAAAAATCACGGAAACACACATAAAAGATGTTTTTCTGAAATCGCAAAAGGAGAAATTATCACAACCCAAACCGTTTGAAACAATCGAATTCAAGTCGCCGTTTTCGACACACAAGGTTCCGAAGTTGTCTTATTATCGCTATCATCCCGATTTTGGCACCGAGACATTCACGCTCGGCAACGGTATTCGCGTGACGCTGAAACATACGGATTTCGAGGTCAATACCATTCTCGTTCACGTCGGCATCGGTTGCGGATTGATGGATTTCAAACAAACGCCGTATCCGGGGCTTCCGCACCTGCTGAGTGCGGCATTCGTCGCGGGCGGACTCAAACAGGGTTCGCAAACGGCGCTCAATCGTTGCTTTATCGGTAAAAACATCGGTTTGGATTTCGATGTGGATGAGGATTGTTACGCCTTTAAATGCCGTACCGATCGCGAAAACCTGAAGACACAACTGGAGTTAATCGGTGCCTACTTACTGGAACCCGGGTATCGAACGGAGGGTGAGGAGCAGTTTCGCAAAATGCTTCCCGGGCGTTACGAAGAGTTCGCGCATAAACCGAACGGCGTGATCATGTCGGCGATACAGGAATTTTTATCCGGCGGTGATGCGCGGTATTTTTTCCCGCCGCGGGACGTTCTGGAAAAGCGCAATTTTGTCGAAGCATCCTCCGTTTTGAAGCCGATTTTTGAAAAACAATACATGGAGATTACGGTCGTCGGGGACTTTAACCGTGATGATCTGATGAAACAGCTGTTTGCAACGTTCGGGCAGTTGCCGTCGCGCGAAAGGAAGAAAACGATACCGAAGGATTCGGGCAATTCTTTTTGGCCGAAGTCGCAAACAAAGGAATTTCCGTTCGATTCGAATATCGATAAAGCGGTTGCGTTTGCGATTTGGCCGATACAACCGTCCGAAGATCCCCGCGAAACCGCAAAAATCGATGTACTGTGCGATATTTTGACAAATCGTCTCGTAAAAAACATTCGGGAGCAAAGCGGCAACACGTACGCGCCCTATGCTTCTTCTTATATCACCGAAACCTTCGGTCGCGGTTGCGTAAAAGCGTACGTCACAACCTCATCGGATAAAGCGGAGGCCGTCGGCGAACAAATCGTTCGTCTGGCGGATGATATGGCGAACAAAGGTATTACGCAGGAGGAACTGGATCGCGCCGTCAAACCGCTGATTTCGGCATTGGAGAAAAATCGCGTCACCAACGATTTCTGGATGGAATTTTTAAAGAACGCACAAGCGCGTCCCGAAAAGCTAAAATGGCATCCGTCGGATGAGGCACGCTATCGGAACATTAAACTCAGGGATATTCAGGCGTTGGCAAAACGTTATTTGAAGCGAGAGAATGCGATTTGCATGCTTGTGAAGCCGAGATTGGGGAAAACGAGTTTAGAGCAGGATAGGAAGAGTGATAGGGTGTTCAATTGAATACGGATCGTTGATGTGTTTTTGATGCTTCTCTGTGAAATGTAAAATTTCTGTGATGCTGAAAGTGCGTTTAAAGAGAAGGGTAGCAAAAGGCGTTTGCATGTACTTTGAGTTTTGAGGGACTCGTGTACTGAAAATTTTTCGACCGCGAAGTATTGTTCAAACAAGATCTGGTTTTTTTGTGAATAGGGAAGTGCTATACTTTTCAAATTGTAGCATTTGTTAGGGGCGTTGTTAAATGAAATGCAATATGGGAGTTGTATGTTGTTCATTTGAAGTGAATGTTTGGGGAAGGGTGTTTCTTGTCTCTTGGTGCGTTTTGCGCTTTTTTGTCTCCTTTTTTCTTTAAATCTTGTTTCGCTCTGATTACATTGTCACAGTAAAGGCGGTTGCATGAAACGTTTCGGGTCTGTCGGTGCTTTGATTTTCGCATTGCTTTCATGCAGGAATATATCCGTTCGGGCGGTTCCGTCGCTGACATCTGACAAGCCCGTCGTGTATGACACCAAAAAGCGCGCATCCGTCGCCGAAGGAAACGCGGAATTTTTGAACGACGGACTGCGCGTTCAAGCGGATAAGATTTACTATTTTGCCGAAAGCGCAAGGGCGTTGGCGGAAGGACACGTGCGCATCACCAACGGCGAGTATCGTTTCCTGGCACCGTCGGGAGCTTATTGCCACACGGAACAAACCGTCGAAGCCGCTTCTTTTCGTATGTCCACGGGCGGGCACGGGTATCGCGGCGAAGCATTGCGCGGTCAAACGAAAGAACGGCTCGTTGCGGATCACGTGCGGCTGGATTACCGCGGCGTGCATGACAGGGATTTGCTCGGGTTTCACATTTTGGCGCGGCAGGGCGTGTTGCGACCGAAAAAAGATGTCGTTTTAAAGGATGCGGTGGTTAAAATCGGTCCCGTTCCGGTGTTGGTTTCGCCCATTTATCGGCATAATTTCGAGGAGGCGTGGGTGCGTTGGAAGTCAGAATGGACGCTGTTGGAGAAAAAGCCGTCCGAAAAATACGGTCATTACATGCGGAATGACATCCGTTTCCACATGGGTTGGCCGGTGAAACCGGGCGTGATGCTCGATTATTATCGCAAACAGGGCGTGCTTGCCGGGTTCATGGCGGATTACGAAGATCGTTCGACGCCGTTGGGCAAAGGACATATTGAAGGGGCGCGCATCCACGACGAAAATCTGGATATTGCCAATCGGGCGATCAATAAAAAAGGGCATGATTTGAAAAATTCCCGCTTCTGGTTCGAATGGCAACATGTCGGGCACGTCGGTACGTCGAACGACCTTGCCGTTCACGCCCAGTGGATGCGCGATCCGTACGTGATTAAGGATTTTCGTCCGGCAAACAACGACGGCACGCGGCAACATCCGGATAATTTTGTCGAAGTTTCGCACCGCGGCGACGCCTCCGTGACAAGTTTGCTGGTGCGTTATAAACTTAACCGTTTCCAACGCATTCAGGAACGTTTGCCGGAAGTTCGTTACGAACATGCGTTGGAACCGATCGCCGATACACCGTTTTACCAACAGTACGGTTTGGGCGTCAGCCATCTGCGCGAACGTCCGTTAGACGAAAAGGATACGGAGATTTTTGATGAAACCTACGAAGCGGATAAGGAGCGCATTCTGAAACGCACCGATGCCTTCTACGGCGTTACGATGCCGATCGATTGCTCACCGTTGTGTACCGTTACGCCGTTGGCGGGCGGGCGGGTGGCGCATTATTTCGGACTGAACCGCGGCAACCGCAATCAATACACGCGTTTTCTGGGTCAGGTCGGCTTTGATGTGCGTCTGCGCTCTTACGGCGATTATTCCTACACCAACGAATGGTGGAACATTCATGATTTCCGTCATTTAATGAAACCGTTCCTGCAGTACCGTTACATGCCGGACGGACATTCGGGCAACGCGTTTATCCCGGCGGTCGATCGCGAAGCCGTCGATACCAATGAACAGTCGCCATCGTTGCGGGAATTGGATCTGTTGCATCGGCGCGACATCGACGACTGCCACGGCATGCATGTCGTGCGTTTGGGTTTTGAGAATGTCCTTTATACGAATTTCGAAAACGGAAGCGGTACGCAATGGATGTACTTGAACGCTTATCAGGATTTTAATTTAAAGTGCGTTGCCGGCAATCGTTCATTGGCGCACAAGGTTTCGGATACGCACGTCGATTTCGGCTGGAACCCGGCACCGTTCTTCGGTTTTAATGAAAAACTCTGCTACAGTTTTGCCGAAAAACAGCTTCTGTCGATGGATACGTCGGTTTCGTTTAAAGAAGGCGAATTGTGGACGGCGAGCATCACGCATACGTACCAACCGGGCAACCCGCGCAGCAAAACCAAAGCCCGCAAAACTTCCAACCAATTATCCTGGAATATGACCTATCACATCAATTCCACCAATGCCTTTTCCGTCGGTCAGAAATTCGATTTACACAAAACCGATTTTATCAGCCAAACCTATACCTGGCATACGCTTTTGGCGAAAACATGGAACCTGGATGTCGTTTTTAAGTGGAGTAAAAGAGGACAGTGGGAGATTAAGTTTTTGTATCGGTTTGCGGCGTGGTAAAGAAGAGGGGAAAGTAGTGAATGCCTGTTCTAAAGTAAAATGTTTTATCTGTGGGAAGCTGAAATTCTCATAAACAGATTGTGTCGTGCATTTATACAGATGGTGCAATAATTTTTCATACAACAGAGTACAATGAAACTTTTCTTTTTCCGTCTACCTTCTCCTCGCCCTCTCAAACCGTTCGATAAAATCTCCCGCACAATAATTGGCGGTTTCCATCAGGAATAAAATGAGACTTTCGCGCGGGATATGATAGGAGCGGCGTTGCTCCTTGCCGCGCGCCGCTTTCCCGTTCCAGACGTGTCCGAGGATTTTCTGATTATCGAAACAATCGCGGATGTATTGATCGCTGCGCCCGAGAACGGCGGCGGCTTCTTTTACCGTGTACCACAGTTTGTTCGGCGGTAATAAACGTTCAAAAAATCGGTAGTTCGGATCTTTCTGCGGTGCAAACAACTCACCCTGTACGTACATAGCGCCATCCCTGCATCGTTCACGGCATCCTTGCCAATTTCCAACATGAGAAAAATCCCGCTTAAACTCAATGTTGAAAGCAGGCATTCGGTGGAGATAAAAGCGCGTTTTCGTCGGAGGTTTTAAAACGGATTGCCGTCCGAATACGAAAGGAGTTTTATAAGGAAAATGCAGGCTTCGTTGCGATCGCTCTGTTGGCGTTACGTCTCCAAACGGAAGCGGTCGTTTTTGACGGCTTTCGGCTTCGGGATCGTTTACGGGCTGATGAGCGGATTGGGGTTGCCGCTGATTTTCGAAAAGGTGTTTCGCGGTATTTTTGAAGAGCGCGTTGCGTACGGAGCGGCGACGGTGGTCGGCGTGGCGGCGTTGGTCCCGTTCGGTTTCGCCGTGCGCGGGCTTTTTGGCTATTTGAGTACGGTCGGGATGAACCGATGCGGGTTGGAAATTTTGACGGAACTGCGCGCGGATTTATTTCAAAAGCTGCAACAACTGCCGTTGGCGTATTTTGAGCAAACCACCACGGGTGATTTACTGCATCGGGTGGTTTCGGATCCGAAGAATTTGCAGGATTTGATTTTGGAAACGGCTTCGGAGCTTTTAAAACAGCCGTTGCAGATGGCGGCGGCGGTCGGGAGTCTGATTTGGCTGTCGGTCAAACACGGCGATTTTTATCTCTTTCTAATCTTCATGCTCGCCATTCCCGTGTGTTTTTTGCCGGTTCGGCTGTTGCGGGCGCGTGTCAAGGCGTACGGTCGGCAAACCCAACGGCGCGAAGCCGAATGTACCGCGTGCGTGGCGGAAAATTTGCAGGCTGCCGAAACGGTGCGACTTTTTAACGGCGAAGCGGCGGCTTCGGAAAAGTTACGAACGGCGATGGAACGTTGGATGCGGGATATGCAGTCGGCGATCCAATGGCAACGGTTGCAACAGCCGATGATGGAAACGGTTTCGGCGGTCGTGATTGCGGTCGTTTTTATTTATGCATACTTTCGCCAAATTCCGTTTTCGGTGTTCAGTGCCATGGGGATGGCGTTGTATTTTGCGTTTGATCCCGTTAAAAAATTGACCCTGCTGTTCGGTTGGATGCAACGCGTCACCGGTTCGACGGAGCGTATCCTTGAAATTTTGAACCAACCGCTGGAGATTGTTTCGCCGAAGAAAGACGCTTATGTCGGAACCTGCAAAGGGGCGTTTGCGTTTAAGAATGTGACATTTCGCTATGAACGCGCCGAAAAACCGTCTTTAACGGGCATCCATATCGAAATTCCCGCAAAACGTTTTTATGCACTGGCGGGGGCGAGCGGTGCGGGAAAATCGACTTTTATTAAGCTCCTGGCGCGCCTTTACGATGTGACCGACGGCGCAATTACCCTGGACGGCATCGATATCAGAAATTGGGATTTGGCGCATTTGAGGCAACAGATTGCCTTTGTGTCGCAGTCGACGCTCCTGTTTAACGATACGTTTTTTAACAATCTGCGCTTCGGTGCGCCGAATGCAACGCGCGAGGACGTCGTTGATGCCGCAAAAAGAGCCTATGCGCACGAGTTTATTCTGTCCTCCGGCGGTTACGACGCGCCGATCGGCGAAAACGGCAATCGTTTCTCCGGCGGTCAGCGGCAACGGCTGGCGATTGCCCGTGCGTTTGTGAAAAAGGCCCCGATTTTGGTATTGGACGAAGCCACGTCGGCGTTGGATTCCGAAAGCGAAGCGTTTATTAAGAAAAGCATCGAGGCGGTTCGCGGTACAAAAACGATTATTGCGATTGCTCACCGCATCAGCACCATTCAACAAGCCGATTGCATTTTGGTGTTGGATAAAGGTGCTTTAATCGGCGTCGGGATGCATGGGGAACTGATACGGTCGAATGCCCGCTATCGGCAATTTGTCGAAAAGCAGATGATTGAAAGTGTTGGTTCCGTGTAAAACAAATCGGATTTTATTGATTGAAGAATTGCGCTTGATGCATTGGACGGTGAGATTTGCATTTTTTTTAACTTGCTTTTACTGATAGCCTCCTCTACGAATAGTCTCAGAGCAAATATGAATATCAAGAAGATCATTGGTTTCGTTGGCGTATGTAGCGTTTGTGTATTAACTGCTCATGCTGATTACTTTCAATACCCCTCTTTTTCATTGTATACGCATCTGACAGAAGATGGAGGTAAAGACAATGTGATTCCGAAAACTTATGAAGAATTACTTAAGGCGTTAGACGATGGTGGATTTAAGAACGGGGAATTTGATGGAAGTATCGAAAAAAAACCGGAATTAGGCTTTGTTTTTTTAGAGAGATTCAAAAAGAATGCATATTTTATGTGGATAACCCTTTCTGCAAGTGAGGTTATTCTTAAGAAGGACGATACAAATGTTGTTCAGCTCAAAGAAGATCTGAAAAAGCAGTGGTGGGAGCAGTGGCAGGTCGATGATGAGATTAAAAACAATCTGCATAAAATGTTCTGCATTATTAACAGTAAAGCATTCTGGGAGGCAATTTATACAAAGGAGTATGTCGATACAATGAAGGATATGTTGGAGAACAATCAAGGTCAACCGGATCTTATTGTTCAATACAGGTTGAAACCGCTCGCAAGTTGTGAGGATGTGCAAAGTTCGAATAAGAAAGATCATTTTTTAATTACAATAGAGGTGCAGCAGGTGCACTATGAGGTGCCAATAGAGGAGAGCAAACAGATTGGAGAAGACGGTATATCAATGAAACCGGAAGATCGTAAATTTGTGCTAATGCCAAACGATTGGAGTAAGGTTGATTATCTTAATGTATGGAAGAAAAAAGTAGATTTCAGGTTGAATCTGAGGTTGTTTTTCGATGCGCGTGCGCAGAAAATCTATAAGGGTTGGTTAGAGGGGCAATATGCTCAAAGTGGTCCTGTAAGTCAGTATGATGATCCCGATCCTCTCTTTGACATTGAAAAACCTGTGGAGCATGGCATAACGATTCCTATTTTTGAATGGCACTTGTTGCCTTGAGGTTTTGTGTAATGTGTATCGCTGGGATGGCATCGGGAGCATGTTGGGATTGTTTGGACGGTATCGTTTGATTTGCCGTTGGTGGTCGATCTCGTGCGGAAACTGCCGGCGGTGAGATTCGGATGTATTTCGCCTTAGTCCGAATAAAAATATATTTCTTGACGGGTGATTAAAAAATCTATACAATACCACTTTTTGCTTGTATAAGAATTTTTCCGTTTGCAAAACAAAGACGTTAGACGTATAAAGAAGCGGAATTTTGGTTTTTCTGCGGTTGCATTGCGGTTTTGAATGTTTTCAATCTTTGTTGTGCCCGATAGCCATCAAAGCGGATTTTTGTGGTCTCGTTTAGTTAAAAGATAGTACAGTATAACATAGAAGGAGTGCCATAGGTTTTGAAGAATGTCAAAACTGATGCAGTCGAATGCCCGTTATCGGCAATTTGTCGAAAAGCAGACGATTGAAAGTGCAACTTAAATATATGGACAGTATCGAAACGATTGTGCGCGGTGTTTGTGTGAAGGATGGTCATCTGCTGGTGTATCAAAATACAAACTTCGGGTACATTTGTCTCCCGGGCGGGCACGTGGAATTTTGGGAGCCGATGACGGATGCGCTTTGTCGGGAATGGAACGAAGAGGTTGGGTGCGATTGTGCGGTTAAGAAGTTTCTGAATTTCTTCGAAGAACGCTACGAGTGTTCAGACGGAAAACGTCACGAATATGCGTTTTTGTATGAGACTGCCTGTGATGTTTTGGAGGTTCGCAAACCGCTGAAACAACAGGAGCCGCATATCGCATTGCAATGGATGCCGTTGGGCGAGTTTCGGAATTGTAATTTTGTCTCCAAAGCGCAACAGGCGTTTTTGTGTACGTATTTAAAGCTCTAGAGGACGCGTTTCAATTTGCAAACAGCGGGATTTCAATAAAAGCGGGATGTCGATTCTGGCGCTCTCGTCGGGATTCGAACCCGAATTTCCGGCTTCGGAGGCCGATGTCCTATCCGTTGGACGACGAGAGCCAACGACTTTATCGGAACAAAAGGGCACGTTTTTGTCAATTCGGGAAGGGGTTTTGCGTAATGAGATTGCGTCAATGCGCTAAATAAGTTTTGCAAGAAAACCGGAAATTCGGCTTTTCCGAAATTCACACCCCGTATTTCAACAGCCAATATGCCAGCGGGGCGTTCAACAGCAGGCTGTCGACGAGATCCAGAATGCCGCCGATGCCGGGAATGATGTGCCCGGAATCTTTGACCGACAGATGGCGTTTCAGCAACGATTCGACGAGGTCGGACAGAACGGCTCCCCAGGCGAGGCAGACGGTAAAGATGCAACTTTTTATAAACGAAAGCGGCAGGTGTTTGGCGAAAAAGACGTAAAATAAAACATTTACCAAAAGCGCGAACAAAATCCCGCCCAAAACGCCTTCGCGGGTTTTTTTCGGGCTGACGGTCGGGAGAAGGGGATGTTTCCCGCAGGAACAGCCGACGCAGAACGCACCGATGTCGGTCGCCTTCGTGAGCAACACGACCCAAAGGATCATCAGCGTGGCGGTTGTGTTGTTCCACAGGAACAAATGCGCGATTTTAAACAGAAAATGAATGTTCAGCGTCAGGTAAAAGAAGCAGAACAGCGATAAAAACAGTGCCCTTGCGGTTTTGGCGACAAAAACGCTCCAATGGAACAGAACCATAAACGCGAGCGCATAGATATGGTCGATATCGAACATTTCATGCCGTAAGGCGACATA
>DEWA01000038.1 GCA_002363035.1 Verrucomicrobia bacterium UBA3222 | reverse complement strand
AATTGACAAGCGCGGAAAGCAGAAGCAGAAAGTAAAATCGCCAATTCCACGTACAGTAAAAAATGGTCGACCCGACCAATAAAACGGGTATCGCCAAATGGAATTTACCTTTCGCGATTACCCGCCAGTAAATCAAAGCCGTCAGTGGCAATAAAACGAGAAAGTAAATCGGATCGCAGAATAACATACTTCTTGGATTGCAACGAATATAAGGGGAAATTGAAAGAAAAATCTTGTTTGCGGTTTTGTGCCAGGATAAAGCATTTTTACAATTTTCGTGTATCGATATTCTTTAACACGGGAATTTTCAATCGTTCATTATAAAAGACGCCTTTAAAAACCTTCCGTTTGCATATCTCTCAAAAATCTCTTATCATAAAACTATGGAAGCTACTAAGTTGCTAGTTTGCGTGGACGGGTCGATGCCGTACATGGAGAGTTGTTTGCAATATGCCGAGTGGATCATCAAAGCGATGAATGCCACGGCGGATATTCTTTACGTGACGGATGCGCATCAGTTTGATTTCGCCATGATGGGCGATTTTTCGGGAGCGTTGGGAGCGCAACCGTACCAGCGATTGTGCGATCAGCTGAAACAAATTGAGACCGAAAAAACGCGCGTGGTGAAAGCAACGGTCGAGAAGTTTTTCGAAAAAGCCGGGTTGTCGGATAAGATTACCTTTAAGCACGAACGCGGTTCGTTGGTAGACAGTTGCCAGGCATATGAGCACAGCGAAGTCGGCGTGGATTTAATTTTAATGGGAAAGCGCGGCGAAAATGCGGCGTTTGCGACGGAACACCTCGGTGCCAATTTGGAGCGTGTGGTACGTGCCAGTTCAAAGCCCTGTTTTATTGCCTGCCGAAAATTTACGCCGATTAAGAAATGCGCTTTGGCGTATGATGACGGTCCGAGCACGCGCCATGCGTTGCAATTTCTCATTCGTTCGCCGTTCATGAAAGAGATTCCGATCGATTTACTGTACGTATGCGACGAAGAAAATCCGCCGGAAGAGGTGACGGAGATGCTGGCTTCGGCGGAAAAAACTTTAAAAGATGCGGGTTATCAAGTGAATACGGTTTGTCTGCACGACGACGTCAGCGACGGCATTGCCAATTACGTTACCAATAACGCGATTGATGTGTTGATTATGGGTGCCTACGGGCACGGGCGTATTCGCAACCTGCTGATCGGAAGCACCACCACGGAACTGATGCGGCGTTGCAAAAATTCGGTTCTGCTGTTCCGTTAAAATACTTCTTCCTGGCGAACAAGCTACATTTTTTCACGCATATGAGTTTAATTTCGGAAATTATCGGCAGGGAAATTCTGGATTCGCGCGGTAATCCGACGGTGGAGGTCGAAGTTGTTCTCGATGACGGAACCGTCGGGCGCGCCGCGGTTCCGTCAGGAGCCAGCACGGGTGTTCACGAAGCGTTGGAATTGCGGGACGGCGGCGTCAAAAAACTCCCGAAGTCGGTGCGCGATCGTTACAACGGCAAAGGCGTGACGCAGGCGGTGGAGAACGTCAATACGGTGCTTGCGAAATTACTCAACGGTTTCGATGCGTTGGAACAGGGCGTCATTGACGGGGAAATGATTGCCTGTGACGGGACGCCGAATAAATCCAATTTGGGGGCGAATGCGATTTTGGGCGTTTCGCTGGCGGTTGCCGATGCCGCGGCGCGTTATTTGGAATTGCCGCTGTATCGTTATATCGGCGGCGTCCATGCCTGCACATTGCCCGTGCCGATGATGAACATTATGAACGGCGGCGCGCACTCCGATGCCCCCGTGGATGTACAGGAATTTATGATCGCGCCCGTTGGAGCACCGACGTTTCGCGAAGCGTTGCGGTGGGGCGCGGAAATTTTCCATGCGTTGAAGGAACTTTTAAAAGAGAAGCATTATTCGACGGCGGTCGGTGATGAAGGCGGTTTCGCACCCGCGTTGGGAAGCAACGAAGACGCTTTAAAGTTCATCGTTCAAGCGATTGAAAAAGCAGGGTATCGACCCGATGAAGACGTCAAAATCGCCCTGGATGTCGCTTCGTCGGAGTTCTATGACGAGAAAAAAAAGCGTTACGTTTTTAAAAAGTCGGACGGTTCCGTCAAAACTGTCGACGAATTGATTGCCTTTTACCAAAAATTGCAAAAAAAGTACCCGATTTTTTCCATCGAAGACGGTTGCGCGGAAAACGATTGGAGCGGTTGGCAAAAGCTGACGAAAGCGATGGGGTCAGATACCCAGCTTGTCGGCGACGATTTATTTGTCACGAATGAGGCTTTTTTGCGCAAAGGTATTGAAAAACAAGCCGCAAACGCGATTTTGATTAAACTCAACCAAATCGGCACTCTGACGGAAACGCTGGAAACCATCGAAGTGGCGAAACGTTCCGGCTATAAATGCATTGTGTCACATCGCTCCGGCGAAACCGAGGATACAACTTTGGCGGATTTGGCGGTTGCAACCAACGTCGGGCAAATTAAAACCGGTTCCCTCAGCCGCACCGATCGAATTTGCAAGTATAATCGACTTTTACGCATCGAAGAGGCATTGGGGAAACAAGCGGTGTATGGATTAAAGTAGGGCAGGGGAGTGTTTCCCCTGATTGCAGTACTTTTAAAAATGCACCGTCACGAAGCACACGTACTTCTGTCGATTTTTTGGTGTGGTTTTTTGGCATTTTCTAAAAAAGGTGACTTTGAGTCCGTTTCTTTCTGCCAAAATAAGCCCCGTCGGTAAGCCTAAACGTCGCGAATGCTTGACGTTGATGCAATTTTGAAGCATATATAGAGCATATGCAATCCATGCGTGCGAGTGTTTCCCTTCGTCCGAAGCTGTATCAGTGGGTCAAAGAACAGGCGGAGAGCCGTCAGATATCGATCAGCCGCTACATTGAAAGGTGTGTTGAAGAAAAAAGAGGTGATGACGATGACGAGTTAGCTTATCCGATCGAAGATGTGCTTCGGGAAGCTCGCGAGGCGAAAGAAGAGATAAAGGCAGGCAAGTTGAAGATGTATGATACCGCGGAAGAGATGTTTGAAGCACTGGGTATATGAGAATAACCTTCAAGCGTTCCTTCCGCAAAGATCTCAAAAAAGCAAGCGGGTCGCTTTTGTTGCCGAAAATCAGACAGTTGGTGCGGTTGGTTCAAAATAATCCGTTTCAAACACCGCCACCGTATGAAAAGTTGACGGGCGAGGAGGGTGTGTATTCGCGTCGTATCAATGAACAGCATCGTCTTGTCTATGTTGTGCAGGATGGGCAAATCGCTTTTACGCGCTGCTGGGGACACTATAAATAATTGAACGGGTTGCTTGTTTTCTTAGAGCATTATTTTCGTTACCTCCATGGTCGTCCTTTTACCGAAATTCGCCTGGTGTATTGCCCATCTCGGAAGCGACGGGAATTGGTGGATAAAAGAGGTCAGCGAAGATCGGAATTGGGACTTTGAGATACCGAGCCTTTTGTCGCCCGAGCAGGTTAAGCAGGTTTTAGGGCAATCCAAAGCGGAACTTGAAACGTACGGGATTTCGACGGACGATTGGAATAAGGCGTTTTATCGATTCAGGATTGATAAGCGTTTAAATGACGGATGCGTGCGGTTGGTTCGTACGGTTGAACGGCTTAAAATCGAAGAAAGCCAGAAAGCATCCGAGGAAAGCAAGGCAGAGCTCTTGTTTGCATTGCCGAACGAGGTTGAAGAGGATTGCCATCCGTATGTTGATTTTTTGGATAAACTCATCAAAGCGCGCGTCGCACTTTTAAACGAGCACATAAATTTTGTCCGAAAGCTTTCGGCGGATGAAGTTAAGGAAATGCTGGATGACGCGCATCGTTCTTTGTATTTCGAAGGCGCAAGTTTGCATGTGTTTCGGGAAATAAGCGATATTCTGAATTATGTTCCGAGCGGTTTTGAAATCCGTTCGTCAGAGTGTGCGTAATGCGCGCGGTCGATTTTTGGGCTCGACCTATAGCGTAAGATTTTTTCGGCAGTAACGGACAACTGGAATTTTGTGAAAACGCGCTTGCGTTGCTTGGTTTTTTTTGAAAAATTGAAGGTGTCGGCACGGTAGTCAAGTGGTAAGGCCGAGGTCTGCAAAACCTCTATGCGTCGGTTCGATTCCGACCCGTGCCTCCATCGGTTTTTTCGAAGCCGTTTAGACCCGTTTTATGGAGCCGTTTAAGCAGGAGTGGGAGGATTTTCGTGCGCGGCGCTTTCGGGTTGCAAAAAAATGGTTACGTTATCTTCCTTCGCGCGCGACGCTTCGAAAAAGTTTTATTTTCAGAAAATTCGGCGGTGCATTTTTGAATAAAATGCCGCAGTTATGGTCGTTTGCCTACAAACCGATGCGCAATGCTTATTATGCGGGATGGATTGTGACCTGGTGGCCGGTGATGGGCATCCAAATTCCGCTCGCGACGGTAATCGCCGTTCTTTTTAGGGCGAACGTGCTGCTGACGGCGGCATTGCAATTTGTTTCAAACCCTTTGACCGTTCCGTTGATGTATCCGCTGGAATTTTATGTCGGGAAGCGGATTGCGGATTTATCGCCGTTTCAATTCGAATGGCTCGAAAACGCCAGCCTGAAGGGAATGTTGACCGCCGTCAAGAGCGGCTCTTGGGAGCAATTGTTTTCGATCGGTTTGGGTGGTTTTGTGTTGTGTTGCATCGGCGGAACACTGATCGGTTGTATTTTTGCCTTTATTTCCTGTAGCATTCACAAACGCCTCATTCGTAATTCTCTGATGAACTACGAGCAGTTCGTCGCAATGAAGCGCAAACAAATCAAAGAATTATCGGAGTGGAAGTAGGGTAGGGGTTCCCAACTCTATACCAACTCCCTATAACGCACAATTCCTTACCTGCTTTTTTATTTTTTCTCTTGACAACATAAAAATATCTCCCTAAAATGAATTTATCATGAAACTCAACATCAAATCACTATTAACAGGCACGACGTTGGTCG
>DEWA01000043.1 GCA_002363035.1 Verrucomicrobia bacterium UBA3222 | reverse complement strand
TATTTTGAGGGATTAAAGACGTTTGTAACAAGGGATTTTTCGACGAAAAAATGTGTTGTTTTACTTGAAACGGTGCCTTTGATTTGTTTCTCTGGAAGCGGTTTTGTTTATGGAGAAAGCAGG
This sequence comes from Verrucomicrobia bacterium UBA3222, assembly GCA_002363035.1. Lineage (GTDB taxonomy): Bacteria > Verrucomicrobiota > Verrucomicrobiia > Opitutales > UBA9783 > UBA3222. The sequence continues at coordinate 4,259 of DEWA01000043.1, read as the reverse complement.
CGGTAAAGCATACGGAATTTGGTTCATCGGATCGTTATTTTATTTGTATGAATTGTTTGTTCGCGTCATTCCGAGTTTGCTCGGACAGGTGCCGAATTCGCCCGTTGCCGAACTTTCGCTGACACAAATGTCGACGGTTATGAGCCTGTATTACATGATTTATTCCCCGATGCAGTTGTTTGTGGGACCGTTGTTTGATACGTTCGGCGGACGAAAATTGTTGGTTGGCAATTGCCTGTTGCTGGCGTTGGCGTGCCTGTTGCCGCTCGTACCGACGGGCATTTTGTTCTTTTTGGGAGCGGGACGGTTTGCGATGGGTTTCGCATCCGCTTTCGGTTTCGTCGGCGTGATGTATTTGTGCACCACGTGGTTTCCGCAGAACAAATGGGCGATGTTGTCGGGGTTAACGACGATGTTGGGCATGTTCGGTTCCATCGGTTCGCAAAACGGTTTTGCCTATCTGAATACGAGTTATCAAAACATCTGGCTGACGGCGTGTGTTTTCGGTCTGCTCGTAACGGCATTGTTGTATATTTTTGTTCCGAAAGATACACACTTGAAACCGCGCGATAAAAAACTTTGGCGGGAATTGGGCGGGCGTTTGTGGGAAATCGCAAAAAAGCCGGGCGCCTGGGCAGCGGGCATTATGACGGGAGCGATGTTGATGCCGTTCGCGACCTTCGCCGATCTGTGGAGTATTCCGTATTTTACGAATGTTTGTCATTTTACAACCCTGGAAGCGGCACAGTTGGTGTCGATTTTGAATTTGAGCTGGGCGATTTCCTGCCCGATCATGGGATGGATTTCGGACACGGTTCGTTCCTGTAAGAAACCAATGATGTTCGGCGGTATCGCGGCAGCCGTTCTTTTTACCGTTTTTCTTGTTACAGGAGAGGCATCATTCGAAACCATGGCGTTTCTGATGGTGCTTTTAGGGATCTGTTGCGGTGTCCAGGTCATCGGATTTGTGGCGGTCGCCAATTTAAATTCCTCTTCGCTCAGCGCCAGTTCCGTCTCGTTCTGCAATATGCTTTGTATGATTTTGTGCGGTTTGGGACAGCCGATCGTCGGATATATGATTGATAGTTTTAAGGAAGCGCATTTGTTGTCGGAAGCGTACCGATCGGGATTGTCGATCGTAACGGTGATGATCGTATTGGCAACAATTCTTTTCGGACTTGTTTATAAAGAGAAACGTTTGGCATGACGGGCACGGAAGACAATTTTGCGGCTTCGAACACGCGAGGGGCTGTGAGATTGAACTGTGACGGAAGTTACCTCTAAAGCAGATTGGGACAGCAATTTTTATCGTTTTTTCGTGCGTTTTTTGCTTTTTGAATACAGTCGGTAACCAAATATCGATACCCCCCCCCGCCTCCATCGGCATTTTAGTATGTTTCAATCATAAACCCTCGGAGGTGGTTGTCGTCCCGACACGCTTACATTTGCCGTTTTTTCTCCCGCAGGCGGTCAAAAACTTCGAAAAAATCTTTGCAAACGAAATCTGCGGGCAATGTTTTCGATAAAATTTCACTTTTCGGTTGAATCAAAATCGTCCGAATGTGTGCCCTTTGTCCCGCTTCGACATCCGTTTCCTTATCGCCGATCATCCAACAACGGTTCGGATCGAGGCAAAATGTTTCCAGGCATTCGAGGATGAATTTCGGCGACGGTTTGCGATATTCGCAAGGTTCTTCCGACGTTCCGAGAGCGAGGCAGGTTTTTGTGAATAAATCCTGCCCGAGACCGATGAGATCCAGCATGCGTTGATTGCAGGCGTTCACTTGTTCGAGTGTACAGAAACCGCGCCGAATGCCGCTTTGGTTGGAAAATAAAAAAAACAGCCAACCGTCTTTTTTTAATGCCGCCAAACATTCGCGTACGCCCGGCAACAAACGCACCTTGCTCGGATCGGACAGGTAGTGCAAGTCCTCAATCAGCGTTCCGTCGCGATCAAGAAACAGAGCCGAGCGTTTTTGAGGCATACGCTAAAATTTCTTCGGGCGTTGTCACGGCGGTTCCGACTTTACGGATCACAATGCCAGACAATAAATTTGCGAACGCGATCGCTTCCGACGGAGTACGATGGGTGCAAAGAGCGACCGTCAGCGCCGCAAGCGCGGTGTCGCCGGCACCGGAAACATCGAAAACTTCTTTCGCAACAGCGGGTGCCGTCTGCGTTTTGCCACCGTTCTCCGCAAGCGCAATCCCTTGTCCCCCCAACGTAACAGCAAGATAACGCACCGAGTGACGGTTGAAAATTTCCTTTGCAACAGTATCCAATGGGAACGTTTGGTTCGGTTCGATATTGAAATTTGCCAACTGCAACGCTTCGGCGCGGTTGGGTTTTAACAAATCGACGCCATTGTAACAAAGCTTATTCTTTGGCTTCGGATCGACGGCTAAAAAGAAACAATAACGCTTTTTCAGTTCAACCAACCGATTCAAAAGTGCCTGCGTGACTGTTCCTTTGGCGTAATCGGATATCAAAATCGCGGAAGCGGCGTTTTTTTGCAAAAACGCCTCTGTTTGTGCGATAACGGCGGTAATCGACGCTTCCGAAAATTTCTTTTCGCGATCCAATCGACACAGCTGTTGATGGCGTGCAATCACGCGCGTTTTAACGATCGTTTGAACGTCGGAACGAAAATTTTCATTACAAAACCCGATATCGGCTTCTTTCAGTAACCGCTGCAACGTACTTCCCGCTTCGTCCGTTCCGACAACTCCGAGAAACGTAACGTGTGCACCCAACGATTTTGTATTCAGCGCGACGTTGCAGGCGCCTCCCAATCGATACGCTTCGCGGTCGACGGCAACCACCGGCACGGGTGCTTCGGGTGAAATCCGCTCCGCATCCCCGAAGATATAGTGATCCAGCATAGCGTCACCGATGACAAGAACCTTCAGCGACGGGACGGCTTGCAAAATCGATTGGACGCTTTGAAGGGGGAGTGACATAATCGGTTGATGTCTTATATGTACAAAAAGCTTGTTGTGCCGTCAATGTTGCTTGCGGTGTGCGGGATTGCGCCAAAGCAGTTTCTTTTTGTGATTGCAAAGGAATGCGTGTCCTTAACTGCGACAGTTACTTACAACAAAGCAGATTCCGAAAGTGCTAAGAATTTGTATGTTGTTCAAAAAAGCGAACGAACGACAAAAGCGTTAAAATCAAAGTCCGCACCGACAAAAACCGTTTCCGAAGTACCGCAATTTGCACCGGGATTGCCGCGATGGCCAACGGACAATCGGGCATTTTTTGACAACAAGCCGCTTTCGGATTACATTCAGCCGACACAAAGCGGACGTCTCGTGTCCGGTTTATGGGGATGTACGCGCAATCAGGGCAAAAAATTTCATGCCGGAACGGATATAAAATCCATTCACCGCGACCGCCGTTATGTACCGCAGGATTGTATTTTCGCCGCTCTGCCTGGGAAAGTGGCTTATATCAACACGAACCCGAAAAACAGTGTGTACGGGAATTATGTGGTGTTGGAGCACTTTGAACCGAACTTGTGTTTTTATACGCTGTATGCGCATTTGGCGTCCGTCGAACCGACTTTAAAAGTCGGTCAATCGGTGGCACAAAGCGCGCTTTTGGGCATCATGGGTTGCACCGGCAATGTGCCCGGTTTGTATTACGCGCATGTGCATTTTGAAGTCGGTTTATCGGTCGGAACGGAACAAACGTTTGCGCAGTGGTACAATAGACAAACAGCAAAACCCGGAGATCTGAATGTACACGGGAAATGGCATGCGTTCAATCTGGTTTCTTTGGATCCGTTGGAATTTTTCCGAGCCAAAAGCAACTTTATGCATTTTTTAAAAGCGCAACCGATTGCCTTTACGCTGTTTGCCGCGACCAACAAAATTCCCGATTTTATGGCACAAAACACCGCTTTGGGCGTGTTGCCGTCCGGGAAATTTTACGGCTGGAAAATCGATTTCACATGGTTCGGTGCCGTGGTGCATTTCGAGCCGTTGCTTCAACCGCAGAAAGAGAAGTGGCAGGTTATTTCCGTTGACAAACAGGAATTGGAAAAGAACGGCAATCGCCACACCCTGGAATTCGACAAGGACAACCGACCGTTTTTGGGAGAGACGTTGAAACGCTTTCTGTTCGAGTTATTCGGAGAAGATTTCTAAGGTTTGCGATTTCAAATATGAGTTTTGTGAATATCGGATAAAAACAAGGGAGCGGTGATTATTTTTGTCGATATTCGAACACGATGCAATGATGATAAATTTCCTGAATT
>DEWA01000045.1:25068-45904 GCA_002363035.1 Verrucomicrobia bacterium UBA3222 | reverse complement strand
TCTACTTCGGGCAAAAATTAGGCTTACATCAAAAAACCGAGTTTGCATCCGTCGGCTTTTTTACGCGCCTGGCTTCCGTTGTTGCCCGTACGATGGGCGATGTTTTCCCGGAATTGAAAAACAAAGCCGTTTGCGAACCGTTGGAAATCGAAGAACGACTCTTTCGACAAACTCTGGATAAAGGCATGCGATTGTTGGAACAACGCCTCGGTACGGATAAACTTTCGGGCAAAGATGCCTTTTTGCTTTACGATACCTACGGTTTTCCGTTGGCACTGACGCAACTGATTGCCAAAGAGCACGGCATTACCGTAGACGAAGAGGAATTTCGTGCCGAGATGGCGCAACAGAAGGAACGTTCGCGGGCGGCTTCCAAAAAAACATCGGTGCAGGTAACGCATTCGGACGCACCCGCGTGTCCGACGCGCTTTGTCGGATACGATCTTATGCAGGAAGACGGAAGTTTAAAAACGGTCGAATCCGTCGTAACCGATGTGATACGCGGAAAAAATATCGACGGCAAGGATACCGTTTATATCATCGTCGAGCAAAGTCCTTTCTACGGAGAAAAAGGCGGTCAAATCGGCGACAGCGGTTTTATATGCTTAACAACCGAACCGAAGGTTTTGTGCGTTAAAAACACGATTTGGCAGGGAAATACGCTGTTGCATGAAATTCGGAACGTGGATGAAAATCCTGTCGATTTCGAGACCGTTAAAGCAACCTTCCTGCATCAAGAAGTTCGTTTGGAGGTCAATATCGAACGGCGCAAAGAGATTTCGCGTCATCACACCGCCACGCACCTGTTGCAATGGGCACTGCGGCGGATCTTAAATCCCAATCTGCATCAGTGCGGTTCGTCGGTGACGGACGAACGCCTGCGCTTTGATTTTAATCATTACGAAAAAGTTTCTTCCGAACAACTGGCGGAGATTGAAAAGCTCTGTAACGAGGTAATTTTGGGAAATGCGCCGGTGACGATTGAAGAAAAAAGCAAAGACGACCTGCCGAACGATTGCGTTGCGCTTTTTGGTGAAAAATACGGCGACATCGTGCGGATGGTCAGCATCGGGAAGGAGAAAGAAGGCGGCTTTTGGTTGCAGAACGGAAACGGCTCGCGGGAATTGTGCGGCGGAACGCACGTGCATCACACGGGCGAATTGGGCGCGTTTTATATTCTCAAAGAATCAAGCGTCAGTGCCGGCATTCGGCGTATCGAAGCCTGTGTCGGAACGGCGGCATATCGTCGATGTTTGGAATTAAAGCAACGGTGCGAAACGCTCGAAGCGGAACTTGAAAAAAGTAAAAAAGAGAAGAAGAACGAAGCCTCCAACCTTTCAACCTCGGCGGTCAAAACAAATGTCCTTCGCGCTTTGGAGACAATTTCCGTTCCCCAAACCGACGGCGATGCTTTAAAAGTTGCTTCCGCTTGTTTAACGGAAGCCGTTGATGTTAAAACCCTGCGCGGCATCTGCAGCGGTATTTTTAAGGAGCAATCTTTGGATGTGCTTGCGATCGCGTGCGAAAAGTTATTGCTAATCTTCTGCTCCGAGCAAGCCGTCGGGGAAAAATTAACCGCCGATCGTCTTTTGAAGCATCTTCTTGCGCAATGTGGCGGGCGCGGCGGCGGAAAAGAAACATTCGCCACGGGAAGCGTTGAAGATGCATCGCGGTTGGCAACATTGCTTAAACAACCGAGTACGTTTGCAATCGGCTGACGGTTGGATTGTTCAAAGGTTATGAAGATGCGGTTCCCCGGGAATGTCGATATTTTCGCGAAAGTTACGGTTCATGAATATCGTTGAAGCCCTGCACGAAGTTGCGCAAAAACAACCAAACACCGTCGGTTTAAAGGTCACGCGAACGTCCGAAGACGGTACATCGGCGGTTGCGGGAAAAACTTTCGGCGAGATGGATCACGAAGCCGACATATGGGCAACGTACTTTTTCGAAAACGGTTTTTCGCATGGCAAAACTGTTCTTTTGTTGGTTCCGCCGGGGGAAGATTTACTCATCGCAACCTTTGCACTGTTGCGGCTGGGTGCCATTCCGATCGTCATCGATCCCGGCATGGGATTGAAAAATTTCTTCAACTGCGTCCGCAGAACGAAACCGAACTTTTTTTTAAGCGTCCCGCGCGGGCGCCTGCTTTATTACCTCCTAAAACCTTTCACAGGTTTCGAAAAGGCTCTCTTTTTATCCGATCGCCTGAAACATAAACTTGCGAAACGCGATTTCGCCTGCGCGTTTCAACCCGAAATCCGTTCCGAAGATACGGCGGCGGTTCTGTTCACGTCGGGTTCTACGGGACATCCGAAGGGTGCCGTGTACACGTACGACGAACTGAATGCACAGACGGAGGCGTTGATACAAACTTTCGATATTCGCGCTGGAGAGGTTGACTTCCCGCTGTTGCCGGTATTTTCCCTCTATAATCCTGCGATGGGACTGACGACGGTTCTGCCGGAAATCAATCCTTCGCGCCCGAGTACGCTCGATCCGAAGAAAATCATTCCCTCCATCCTGAAGCACAACGTCACGCACAGTTTCGGGTCGCCGCGGCTTTGGACGAAATTGGCAACCTATTGCGAAGAACATCAGGTGCAATTCCCTTCCGTCAAACGCCTCTTCCTTGCGGGCGCACCCGTGCATCCGACGTTACTGAAACGCGTGCAGTCTTTAGTGCCGAACGGTCGCGTTTTCACGCCTTACGGCGCAACGGAAGCCCTGCCGGTGGCGTGCATTACCGCCGAAGAAGTCCTACAAGATACGTATCAACAAACGTTGCAAGGTCACGGAACCTGCGTCGGTCATCCGTTGCCGAGCGTCCGCGTTCGCATCCTGCCGATTACGGACGAACCGCTCGACACTTTGCCGAATGCTCTGCCGACGGGTGACATCGGCGAGATCACCGTTTCGGCTCCCTACGTCAGCAAGCGTTATCTCAATGACGAAGTTGCGACGAAAAACGCGAAAATTTATGATACCGACGGCATCCTTTGGCACCGTATGGGCGATGTCGGTTATTTGGACGAACAGGGGCGTTTATGGTTTTGCGGGCGCAAAAAAGAGCGCGTTATAACGGCGGAGCAAACCTTTTATACCGACTGTTGCGAAGCAATTTTTAACGCCCATCAAGCGGTGTTTCGTTCGGCGTTGATTGCGTTCAAGGTGAAAAATCAAATCGTTCCCGCTATCGTGATTGAACCGAAAGCCAACCTTTCGGAAGACGAAACGCAATCCTTATTTCGCGAACTGCACCGTTTGGCTCAGGCGTGTCCCGTTACCGAACCAATCAAAAACTTTTGTATCCACAAAAATTTTCCCGTCGACGTGCGACACAACGCCAAAATCCATCGTTTGACATTGATGCGTTACTTCGCCAAACACCCGCTGTACGTTCATATGGTTGAGGATTGAATTTCGATAGCAGTACTTTTGCATGCCGTACATACCGCAGACATAAGGCATCCGCGTCAAAATTTCAGACGCGGGACTTAAGAAACAAAACCGCAATATACGTCGGAAGGAAATTTTTCCGAAAAGACGGCAAAAAATTCGCATAAAGCACCCGAAACGAACATGCATGTACCGCGGGGTGTCTTCCGTTTTCCCCGATAAGCGAAGCAAAACGCTTCAAAAATCGCTCATCGAACACCTTCCGTAACAACCGCTCGAGGCATTTCCGTAAATTCCAAAGCACAACAATACTTTTTAAAACCCGTCTTTCTCAAACTTTCCGCCTTCGGCACAAAAAATGCTTCTTTCGTCGGTAATGGTTGACGGCGCACTCGATTTCCAAACCCAAGCGGCGGCACAGGCGGAACAGGTCTTTGTTGACAACGAACAGCCCGTTTCGGAGACGCAAATCGGAAAGCTGGACAACCAAACAATTCAGGTGGCGACGGACGAAGTCGATCCGAGCACCAAAGACGATGAGTGCATGTCGGGCTTTATGGCGCAGAAACAAACCAAAAAAGCGCAACATAAAAAAGGTCTTCAAAATACCGCCCGAAAACGGGTCGGCGATGTTCAAAAAAGTGCCGATCCCAAGAAAGTGAACGAACAGGACGCCCGCAGCAAACGCATTACGAAGCAAACGGAAGCGCGCCTGACGATGATAAACAGCCAAATGCAAAAAGATTTGCAGGGCACGATCCAAGAGCGTTCCAATGCGCTTTTTTCGGGCAGCGAAGCAAAATATGAAGCCTGCTTCCAAAAGCTGGAAGAACTGTCGCTGAAAAAACAATGCACGGAAGCAACCGTCAAAGATGCACTGAAAACTTTCGAAGATGTTGCGGAACAACATAATGCGCTGCAAATTGTCCGCGACGTTTGGGAACGCAAGCTGGCAAATCTTAAAAAGTTCGCCGACGAACGCTCTTCGGCATCTTCGAAAGAACCGCAAAGCGAAGCCGAACGGGAGCAAATTCAACAGCAAATCCGCGCGTTGGAAACGCAAATCGGCGAACTGGATAAAGTGCGAACGCAGTTGTTAAACAAACACGGCGATCGCATTCTGGACAGCTACCAACTGGCACCGCTGTTGCGGGAAGTCACCGCGCATTTTACGCACGACGTTACGCTGCCGCCGAAGGATTTTAATGCCCTGATTTTGGATAAACTTTTACCCTTAAAAGGCAATCCGCTGCAAACGTTCCAGTTGCTCACACAAAATCTCATCGACGGCTTCAACGATACCCGAAGCGCCTTTGAGCATTTCAGCGAAAATTTATCCGTCGTCACGCGCTGTCTGACGGCGGAACTGCAAAGTTGCCCCGATCCGTCGATTGCAAGTGCCATCGTCAACGCCTGCCGAACGACGGAAAAACTCGGAACCATTCAGGAATTAAACGTACAACTGATGCAAAAAGCCGTTCAAACCTTCCCGCATCTCGCCTGATTATGCCGCAAGAAACTTCCATCCAAGAAACCGCTTACATCCTTACGAAAACCTTCATGCAGGCGATTTTAAAGGAATATCTCGACGAAAACATCATTTCGCAACTGATGAAAACCGTCGGTGTCCGAACCGACGAAGAACGCATCTTCTTCCTCACGCAACTGACGGTTTTTCTGCGCAAATACCCCGATTCCGTTTTTTCGTCGCCGGATGTTCGGACACATTTTCTGGGAACGTTGCAGGAAATGCTGGATGCAAAAATTTTGGAGGAAAATACGTAATATGTTGATTGATATCGAACTGAAAGCGTTTGGCGAGAGCATCGGACTGCAAAACCTGCAACTGAACGAAAACGGTTGTTTGAAATTTATTTTGGAACAAAATCGCACCATTCAAGTGGAAAAAGCCGATGACGAAGTGTTCTTTTTTATCCTCAAAACGTTCGAACTTGCGCCGTTGCCCTACGAAACCTACGAAAAAGCCCTCGCTCTTCCGTTGCAACACGCACACGCGCCGTTCGCCCTGCAAGCCGTCGCCAAAACGGATCACGACATCGGATTTTTCACCAAACTCCGTGAAACCGAATGCGATCAGCCGACCATTTATAAACTTTTCAAGTACTTAATCCTTTGTTGCGAATACGTGGAAAATCCAAATTAATCGCGCTTAAAGTACGTTTCCCAAAGCCGCTTGTTTGTTAATAGACGCCGCGACCGCGAACATTCCTCGACGGAACATTTTCGTAATGCCGAAGCGCCGAAATTTTCCCCTTTTCATCCCACTCAACGGCAATAATATCCAGCCGCCAATGCCGAATGCGGCGATGTTTCTTCAAATAGGCAAAAATCGCGCAACGCAGGGCGTGCTTTTTGGTTTTATCGACCGAATCGTAACCGCTTTGCAACGAGGATTGTTGTCGTCCGCGCACTTCGACGAACACGGTACAATTATTTTTTTCGGCAACAATATCCAGTTCGTACCGACCGCTTTGGTAATTGGTATCGAGAATTCGATAGCCGGCTTTTTTCAAAAAACGCACCGCCGCACGTTCACCTTTTCGACCGCGACGAACATTGGGATTGCAATGCTTGTGCCAGGCGGCGCGGAGACGGTGAAAATATCGGAAAATAAACTTAAGCACCTGCATTCTACGAGGAATTTTTTTACTACCTTCGACCGCCTTCGTTACTCTTTAGCTTTTTTATCCGTAAAACTTAACCATCGAAGCACATCACCCCGTTTTAACGGGTATATATCGTTTTTTTGAAACAAAAACCCGGTTTGATTCGTTAGAAACGCAAACTCGACGATTGACGTAAATAAACATCGCCTCCTTCTCCTTGAAAAACAACCGAAAGACTGCCTTCGTTCTCCATGAAAAATATCCAAAGCACTTTCTCCAAAAAACACAAAGAACCGCCTAACCCGTTCTTACTCTTCAACCTTTCGCCGCCTCAAATGCCGGATTAAGCCGTAAAAAACGTAGGTAAGCGACAAAATCGCACACGACAGCTCTTCAAACATGAAAATAATCGCCAAAACACCGATAATTCCCACAAACGCCCGCAGTTTGGTTTCCGTCGTCCAATCGATATGTTTGAAGCTCGGATAGAGAACATTGCTGATCATCAGCCAGGCAATGAGCAACATCAACGGCGGCAGTAACAGTGCCCAGGCTTTTAAATCGAAGCGATTGATGACCAACACCAGCGACGCGATGACGCTTGCAGCGGCGGGAATGGGCAACCCGATAAAGAATGAAGCGGCATGCGGCGGCAATTTCTGCTCTTTCGGCAACAGCGGATGGGTGATAACGTTAAAGCGCGCCAAACGTACCGCTCCGCACAGTAAATAGATAAAGCCAATCAGCCAGCCGATTTTTCGAAAAAACGGAAAATTATTTTCCGGCGAAAGAATGAGAAAAAAGACAATCATCGCCGGTGCCAGACCGAAAGAAATCACGTCCGCCACCGAGTCAAATTCCTTCCCGAACAGCGATTCCTTGCCGCCCAAACGCGCCAAACGCCCGTCCAAACCGTCGCACACCAGCGATCCGAAAATGCACCAAACGGCTTGGTTATAGAGCGCGAACGATGTCATCGCCTCTTCGCTGTAACGCGCCTGAATGCAACGGATGAGGCACAAAAATCCGAAAAACAGATTTCCCGCCGTGAACAGATTGGGCAACAGATAAATCTTCGCCAACGGGACGTCGTGCTTTTTCTCCGATGCCATTATAATTTCTCCAAAAATTGCCAAAAACGCTCATCCTTCTCGATGGCTTCCTCGTCGAGCGGCAGGTTGGCGCGCAACAGGAAATCATTCCACGTGTGCTTCGGCAAAAGGTAATGAATGATAAATAAATCCTCTTTCGCACATTCGAAATAAACGCGCAAATCCTGCCATCGAAGCCGGTAAAGCGTCTTATCGCCGCGCCTAAATTTTCCGATTTGCGCCGTGTTTTCAAAATTCAAGTCGCTCAGGAACGCCATCAATTGAAGCTGTTTTTTTTGCGACAAACGCCGAAAAACGGACTTGCTTTGCGTATCGAACGTCAGCTGGTGCATCGCTTCATCTCCCGTTCGATGCTTCGAAGTTGTTTTCGAACCGCCTGCGCGGCTTCGAAACACTCGTTCTTCGCCAGGGTTTTCATTTTCTCTTCCAGGTATTGCAGGCGCGGTTGAAAGGCTTCCTTCGTACGTTGTTTGGAGGGAATTTTCCCGAAATAAACGTTGCAATCCTTAAACCCGCAGAGCTTCACATCGTCAAACGCGCGATAACATTGCGGGCAACCGACACGCTTGTGCGCTTCAAGCCATTCGTGCGTACAACCGCAGTTCGGACAAATGCGGTTCGAAAGCAACAATCCGCACTCCCGCGACGGCAATCCGTCGATCAAGTCATAAGCGTTCGGCGTTAAAATGCCGCACGTTTTCGCACATTCATCGCACAAAAACGCTTCCCGCATGCAACCGTTGACATCCACGTCCGTCAACCGCACCGTTGCCTCGCGTTCGCACCGACCGCATCTGCTCATGCCCGCTCTCTCAGCCACGCGCGCGCTTCCAAAGCGGCCTGGATGCCCATCCCGACCGCCACGCCGGCTTGGCGGTAGTACTTGTCAACGCAATCGCCCGCCGCGAACACGCCGGGAACGGAGGTACAAACCGCCTTTGAAGCAATTTTAATATACCCCTGATCGTCGACTTCGACAAAATCGTTAAACACTTGCGAATTGTGCCAACCGACTGCTAAAAATACGCCTTTGCACGGGAGAATACGCTCCGTTTTGTCGACAACGTTCCGTACGACCAACCCCTCGATGCAACCGTCCGCATCCAATTTAAAATCCGTCGGAATATGGTTCCAGACGCAGGTAATTTTCTCGTTTTTCAACACCTGCTCCGCAATAATTTCCGATGCCCGCAACGCGTCACGCCGATGCACCAAAAAAACTTTTTTGCACAACGCACTCAGATGCAATGCCTCGCCGCAGGCATGATCGCCGCCGCCGATAACACACACAACTTCATCTTTATAAAAAAAGCCGTCGCAGGTGGCGCACATGCTGAGCCCTTTGCCCTGCAGCAACTCCTCTTCGTGCGGCAACGAAAGCCGATTCGGTTGCAATCCCGTCGCGATAATCAAAGCCTTCGTCGTGACGGTCGTTCCGTCGGACAGAGTTAAGATCTTCTCATTTCTCCCGCCTTGAGCCGCCTTTTGTACGGATCCTTTCAGAAAGCGCGTCCCGAACCGCTCGGCTTGTTTCCGCATCCGTTCCATCAACTCCGCACCACCGATGCCTTCGGGGAACCCGGGGTAATTGTCGACCTTTGCCGACGGCATCAACGCACCACCCGGCTTTTCACCCTCAATCACCAACGGCTTTAACTGCGAACGCGCCGTGTAAATCGCCGCGGACAGCCCCGCACATCCGCTTCCGACAATCACAACGTCTTCGCAATCCGCCACGGTTCTATTCCATAAAATTTGCTTGAATTGTCAATTTTAAACGTACCGATGCGGGAAGCATGGAAACACATTGCAAGGCATCGAAACGCTATCCGACATCTCAATGCAGTATTTTCGGAAGTACCTTTGAAATTCAAAAAAATTTCCGTATTCGGTGCACTTACCCTAAAAAGACACACTGATTTTATATTTACTCCTCGGAACCGCTCACCCGCCAATCGACCACCTGCACCTGCAACGTGCGGCGTCCGTTCCAACATGACCAACCGAGTTGAACGGCGAAATCGAGCGGTTTATTTTGCGGAATACACGCATCTCCCATGCTCCATCCGATCGCGCGATGTCCGTTCAACATTAAACGCAAATGCGCGTTGTGTTTTCCGAAAGATTCGGGCGGTTCATCCAAAATAACGTCTTTCAGGGCAAAAATCGGCATTTCATTTCCCTGACCGAACGGTGCCAGATGTTCCAGTTCATCCAAAAAATCCTCCGTCAGTGACGTTTCGGGCAAAACCGAGGCAATCGACAATGTCGGTTGCGACCAATCGTCTTGAAACTTTTGAAATAAAATTTCATTTAAGCGCGCTTCCAAGGGCAAAATGTTTTCGATTTCAACCTCCAATCCCGCCGCCGCGGGGTGCCCGCCCCAATGACGCAACAACGGCTGTACTTCCGGGAAAAGTTCCGTCAAATTTACTTCCTCGATACTGCGTCCGGAACCTTTCGCAAATCCGTTGTGTTCACCCAAAACAAAAATCGGGCAGTGATATTTGCGCGTTAAACGCCCCGCAACAATCCCCACAACACCGACATGCCAATGCGGTTGGTACAATACATACGCCCGTTGATGCGGTCGTTCGTTGATGAGCACTTCCGCCTCCGCGGCGATGCGACGCTCCGTTTCCTGCCGCTCCGCATTTTTTTGCGCCAGTTGCCGCGCCAACAAACAACAACGAGCTTCATCGTCGCTCGTCAACAATTCAAACGGTACCTCCGCCGATTCCAAACGTCCGCCGACGTTGATGTGCGGTGCTAATTTGAACGCAATATCCTCCGTTGTCGGCGGATAAGAAGGATCGCAACCGCAGACTTCCGACAACGCCCGCAAACCGACGGATGCGGTTCGTTGCAGTTCGCGCAAACCGAAACGTACCAGCAGTCGATTATCGCCCTCCAACGGAACCAAGTCCGCGACGGTCGCAAGAGCAACCAAATCCAGAAATGAACTTAACCGCAACTCATGTGCACCCCGAACATTCTCTGAACGCAAAATTTTCAGCCACGCATGCAGGCACTTGAAAATCAAACCCGCCGTACATAACCCCAACGCCGATTGCGAATGTGCGGCTTCATTCAGGTGAGGATTGACAATCACGCCATTCGGCAATGCGTCGCGGGAGCGCTGATGGTGATCGATAATCAGAACTTCAACGCCGACATCGCGCAACCGTTGCACCGCTTCAATCGAGTTAGTGCCGCAGTCCGTCGCCACCAACAGGTCAAAAGGTGCATAAGACGACAAAACCCGCTCCGTCACCGCTTCCGTCAATCCGTATCCTTCCTTCTCGCGGTTCGGAAAAACGGGAATAAATTCATACCCGAAGCATCGAAAAAAACGATGCAACAACGCCATCGACGTCACGCCGTCCACATCGTAATCGCTCACAACCACGATGCGTTGTTTTTTCACACAGGCATCATGCAGACAACGAACGACTTTCGAAACGTTCTCAATTTCTTCGGGCGGTTCGATATTTTTCAGCGACGGCGATAAAAAAGCCTCATATTCCGCTTCATCCCGAAAGCTTTTTTGCAACAGAAGTTGTTGAATTTCGGGACGGTAACCGCTTCTTTCAACGCATAACCTCAGCCACTCGGGCGGTTTCGGCGACGACGCAAAAACCCAATGCATCTAGGAATTTAAACTCTCGTAGGGAGCGGGTTCGGCCGACTTCTCCTCCAAACGCTTCCGATCGTTGCGGTTATATTTGCAAAAAATCGGAACGGCGATGAAGATCGACGAAAACGTACCGATACAAATACCCAGCATAAACACCAGCGCGTAATCGCGAACAATTCCCGAACAGCACAGATACAGCAACAACGCGGGTATGAACGTCGTCATACCGGTCATCAATGTACGGGACAGGGTCTTATTGATCGACAAATTGACAAGCTGCGGCAACGGCGCGAACGCATTGATCTTTAATTCCTCGCGCACGCGGTCAAAAATAATAATCTTGTCATTGATTGAATAGCCGATGACCAGCAACACTGCCGCCACCATCGGTGCGGTGAATTGGTGCCCGAAAGCAATGTACAAGCCTATCGTGATAAGCGTATCATGCAACAATGCCAGGACAGAACCGATACCGTAGCTGACCTCAAAACGCAGCGCAATGTAGATGAGAATCCCTATTAAGGCAAACGTGATCGATAAAAGGGCATTCTTTTGAACGTCCGAACTGACCGATGCCCCCATGCGGTTATGCGCCAGGCATTTAAAGTGCGCATCGGGATTGGTTTCCTTTAACGCCTCAAACACGGCAGTGCCGCGATTTTTCTCGGTTTGTATCTTCAACAGCGGAACCGCTTCGCCGATTGTCTTCTGATACACGGCATTCACTTCTCCCAAATGACGTTGCTGTGCGATTTGCCGCACGTTTTGGCAATCGATCGCCTTATCGCCACGCACGAGCAATTCTTCACCGCCGACAAAATCGATGCTCAACACACTTTTTCCGCGAATACCCAACGCAACGCAACCGATGAGAAACAAAACAACCGAAACCGTTGCCGCCGTTTTTTGACGGGATAAAAAATCAAAATTTGCTTCTCCGAGCCACGCGCGCGGCGAAAGTTTAAACTTTCCTCTTTGCGCCAAAAGCTCCAAAAGCGCACGATTGAAGCACAAAACCGTGAACAACGTCGTCAGTACACCGACCGCCAGCGTAATGCCGAAGCCCTTGACGGAACCGACACCGAAAAACACCAGCAACACCGCCGTCAAAAGCGTGGTAATGTTGGAATCCAAAATCGTCAAAAGCGCTTTTTTGTGCCCGAGCTCCAACGCCGTTTCCGTATCCCGACCGTTCTTTATCTCCTCGCGCACACGCTCAAAGATTAAAACGTTGGCATCGACCGCCATCCCGAGCGTCAGTGCCAGAGCGGTAATGCCGGGAAGTGTAATCGTCGCGTTTAAGACCACCCAGGAAACAAGGATGAAAATAAAATTCAGCACCAGCGCCAATCCGCAAACGGCACCGGGCAGACGGTAATAACCAATCATCACCGCCATCAGCAAACCGACGCCGACGATTGAGGCATTCACGGCTACATTGCGGGCTCCCGCCGCCAACGACGGTCCGATTTCGTAAATTTCCGCCAAATCGAGCTCAAATTCCAGCGGATTGTTTAATACATTGGACAACTCAATCGCCTCCCGTTGCGTAAAACGACCCGAAATACTCGCCTGTCCGCCGGTGATCTCCGACTGAATAACGGGCGCCGAACACACCTTCCCATCCAACACAATCGCCAGCGACTTGTGTAAATTCTGCCGCGTTACCGCCGCGAAACGCTCCTTTCCGTCCGGGGTCATTTGAAGACTGACTTCGTACTTGCCGTATTGGTCGACAACGGGATGCGCTTCCTTCACCGATTTCCCCGTCATTTCGGGAATTTTCTTCACCACCAACGGCACCAAAACCGCTTCGCCTTTGTCGTCTTCGCGCTCCAAAAATAACTTTTCATACCCCGTCGGAACCGGATCATTTTCGCGCACATCCTCATTGACCAGACGGAATTCCAGCTTTGCAGGCTTTTTCAGTGCACCGACAATATCGGAATTGCTTTCCAACGAAATTCCCGGCAACTGCACTTCAATCCCGCCGCGACCACGCGGACGTACCAGCGGTTCCGCTACTCCGAGCGCATCGATACGCCCCGAAATGACCTCAATGGCTTTTTGCACCATCCGCCGACACTCGTCATCGGACTTTTTCTCAAGCAACTGCGGGCGAATGTTCAGCGAAAACGCCACACCGCCCTTCAAATCCAACCCTTGCCTGAAAACGCTTCGCGACTTTTGAAGCAGATGTTGCAACAGAATACGATTGCGCTTATCGATGTTTTTAATATCGGCGATGTTGAACTGCGTGAAACACGTACTCAGGTCTAAATTTTTCTCGTGACACAACGCCAGCAACGCGTGCATCAGATTGGGAGCCTTCTTCTCGGCAACCTGTTGCCGCGCCTCCTCCCAAACACTTCGGAAAGCATCCCGATTTTGCTTCACCTCGCTCAGCAGATACGCATCGTAGGGCTTATCGTGCCACGGCGTTAATTGCGAAAGCCCGACCAACAGCGCAATCGCCGTAACCCACAGACGCGTATTCAACTTTTTCATTTTTTACTCGATTTCGGTGCGGCCTTCGTTTTCGGCTCGGTAATTTTGCTTTGAACAAAATTCCTGTGCAGTTCCAGCTTCGAATCACCCGTTTTGATAAGCAACCGATCGTTTTTAACCTGCATCACCGTCGCAAACAGCCCCGACGTCGTTAAAATTTCATCGCCTTCCTTCAACGCCGAAATCATTTTCTCCTGCTGTTTCTGCTTTTTCCGTTGCGGCGCAATCATCAAAAACCAAAACGCCAGCGCAAACAACAGCATCATCAGAAACGACGACGCACCCGGTGCTCCGGGCGTTGCAGGCGTATTCAGTAAAAACGGCGAAGCAGCTTCCAACATAGGTCAGGCTCATTCTGAACTAAATCCCTCGTAAATCGCAAGTCCTTTTTATGGGAACCGCACCCGCAATGTTTTTGTTTAAACCACGAAAAAGGAACAATGAATTTCAAAAACAACCGATTGCGGATAATGCACTTCTATTTATATAAAAAAATCCGTTTTTATATATTGCAATGCCGACACACGAATGCCCGCAAAAAATGACAAAGTGCATCGATAAATGCGGACTACGTGTTTTTCTTCACCGACTGCAACGCGCGCTTTAAAATACCCTCGACCGTGACTTCGTCGGGAAACGTTTCGCGCACCTTCTCCGTCAACGCTTCGGCTTGTTTGGGCGCATAACCGAGCACCGTCAATGCCGCCGCCGCATCGTCGTACACGGAAGCTTTTTTCGGCGCATCGACCGCAACCGACGTCGGCAACTTTTTCAAACAGCCCTGTAATTCCAACACGAGACGTTGCGCGGTTTTTTTGCCGACCCCGGGGCATTTCGACAACGCCGCAACATCCTGACGAACGAGGAGCTCGCACAGTTCCGACATCTTAAAAGCCGTCAATAACGTCAGTGCCAGTTTCGGACCGACGCCGTTCACTTTTTCGACCAAAAGCTTGAAACAGTTGCGTTCTTCGAACGTCGGAAATCCGTATAATTGCTGATTATCTTCGCGATAAACCGCGTATGTAAAAAGTCGGCACGTCTGATGCAACGCCAACGCCTGCGGTTGCGGCACAAAGACTTCATACCCGACACCGTGAACATTCAGACAGATACCGTTGTCGGTTAAAAATTCGACCGTGCCCTCCAAAAAGACAATCATCCGCGATTATACCGACACAACAAAGCGGCTTTGTAAAATTCAAACGGCGGCGGTATGATTGGAAAGATTTTCAATGTTTGCTGAAAGGAAGAAAAAATAACTTGAAAAATGCTTTATTTTCCGTTTTTCTGATCAAAAACATGTATCGCCGTACTCCGCCGCGTGCTTCCCGTCGCGTTTCACTGTTGTTCCTGTTCCTTTTTTTCGAAAACATCGCGGTATTCGCCGTTGACTGTCCCAGATGCAAACAATCGTATCCCGATTTTACACGATTGGCGGTTCATTGTGCCTTGGAACACGGCACTTGGCTGTGTCCGAAATGTCCGAAAACTTTTCGCGTCGAGAATAAAAAAGCGTATTGGTTGCACCGAAAGAAAGAACATGAAGAAATCGTCTGCTTTGCCTGTAATCTGCGTGCTTTCAGCGACGAAAACGAGTGGGAATATCACTGCAAAAAACACGAAGAAAAGGTTCTCTTTCTTCTGAACGACTTTCCGTGTTGTCCTCAAATGCCGTCCGATGCGGGAGCTTATTGGGTTCAAAAGCTTCATGCGGCGCATCGGCACGGTTCCTGGATTAACTTTCTTCTCAAAGTACGCCCGCTTCACAAATGTTGCGAACCGTTCCGCAATGCTGTTTTTGAAACCGTTTTCTCGGATTGGGACGAAGGCAAATTTATGTCAAATGTAGAGAGTTTTTCAAAACATGTATATGATGCGCACGGGTTATGTTTTTTTTGCGAAAGAAAACTCGACAATACCGATATGTTCAAACGTCAGGCGGTCTACACGTATTTTTTTCTGAACCCGAGAGGAAATATGTTTTCGTTAAAAAAGGAAAATTTTACATGCTATTGCGGTAAAAACGTACAGCACAATGCCGAAAGTCGTCTGTTTGCTCTGAAGATTGACCGCCTGCCTTTCGGGACCGGCTTAGATACGGTCACGCATCCGTTTTATTGCATTATTGACGAGAATGAAAACGAGAAAAAAGACCATTCGGAGAGAGGAAAGGCGAGGAATGCGGTTTCGTCGAAATCCGACGCAAGTATTCGTAAAAACTCGGAGGAACCGAAGGAAAATTCTCACACAGCACCGCCGTCACCGCCGCTTTCGATAAAATCCGTCGACACGACGCTTACGAGCGTAGACGACAAAAAATATAAAAAACTTCCCGCATTCGATACCGACGATGTGTCATTGACGGATAACGAAATAAACGTGAAATAATTCAAAAATTTATGAAAAAATTCATCTTACTCATCGGAACGGCTTGTCTGCCACTTTCGGTTTCCTACGGAGTTCTGACATGTGGCATATGTAAGAAATTTTCCTGCCACAAAAGGCAACATATGGTCATTCATCTTGCCGGTGTACACCATCTTTACAAATGCCCTCATTGTGGAAAATGTATTGAAGGAAACGAGCGTATTGAAGGAGACGTCGCATTCAGGAAACATGTGACAAATACGCATAAAAGGCGTGCGTGTCTGTTCTGCATGACGCTTACCTTTGAAAATGAGGAGGCGTATCGATCACACAAAGATGCTGTGCATCTTCCTCCGATGGAATATAAGTGGAAATGTGATGCTTGTAAAAAAAGACTTCCGACGCTCGAGCGGTTCGTTCTTCATGTATTCGACGAACGCAAACTGTACGTTTGCCCGAACTGCATGCAAAAAAACCCCGATGAAGCAAACGGCAAGAAGTCGGAATTCCACATGATTGGCTACAAAACAGAAAACAAGTATCTTGCGCATATGCTTATCGAACACAAGAAACATGCCTGTTCGCGGTGCAACATGCAGGTCTTTAAAGACCAAAACGAGCTGTTCGAACATGGGAAGGACTGGCATATGGATGAAAGTAAAGGAATGGGAGCACCGTGTAAGCTCTGCAACCATAAGTTTTCCTGTAAAGCCGATCAAGAATTTCATGAATTGCAACATGCGCATTTTTTGTATTTTTTGACACACACAATCTGCGAATACGAATGTTGCGTTCCGTTCTGCAAAGCGGTTACCGATGTGTATTCAGAAAAAAAAGAGGATTCGGCAATTCAAACCGTGCGGGCATTTGCGAACCATATCTTACAAGGACATAGGCGCTGTTTGTTCTGTGAAAACAAACTAACGGAAACATCCAAGACGGCGCTGGAAAAAAATTTGGCATCCATGGAATATGAGCAAATTGGACGAGACCGGCGAGTATGCATTCAACTAAACGAAAACACGCTTTCCGAAGACGCAATTTCCGTTACCTGCTGTAGGATGTGCGGTTTACGGTTGTGCCCGAACCGTAAAAGCCGACTGTTTTTCTCAAGCATTGCAAAGTTCAAGCTCGGAGAGGGGTTGGACGTGCAGGATTATCCGTTCTATCACCTGGAATACGATGAACTCAAAGTGTGGAAGAACACGATGATGCCCGTCATCAAAGAAGTTCCGGCGAACGAAGAAGAATCGTGTTTTATTCCGAAGAAAGAGGAAAAAGATGACATGATTTTAGGCGAGGAAGACGAAGAGGAGGAAGAAGAAAAAGAGGAAGAGGATAAAAAAGAGAAAAAGACAGAAGCCTAACCGAAGAAAAAGAAGTGAATTCGGGCGGGATTTTGTTCACAACTTTAATAAATTTTCCGAATACCGTTCGAAAGCATGAGCGGGCATCCGAGTGCGGCGTGGTACCAACCGATGCCTTCATGATACTTTTTGTTTGAAAAGTAGATAAACGTTACTTTTATTCCGACGTTTTTATTGAAACCCAGGTATCTGATATCGTCGCAAGGTAACGTTCACCGATCAAACCTCTACCTTCAACGCCTCGACCGCCTTCTCCATCACCGCAACACTTCCCTCGCTCAACGGGCATAACGGCAGACGGACTTCGGCACTTTTGATGAAACCACCGCGTTGAAGCAGGTACTTGATCGGCACGGGATTGGTTTCAATCGTCAAAGCACGGAACAACGCATAGTAACGTCGGTGAAGATCCGCCGCCGCTTCGAAATTATTTTCGGAAACCAATCGATACAGTTGTACGATTTCATTCGGAATTAGGTTTGCGGCAACGCTGACCAGTCCTTTGGCACCGAGCGAGAAAAACGGCAACATCATGACATCTTCGCCCGTTAAAACACGGAAATCCGCATCGTTCTCCTTTACCAGTTGCGCGACACGATTGCACGAACTGCCGTTTTCCTGAATGGCGACGATGTTTTTGTGATTTTCCCGCAACCGCCGAACGGTTTCGGGCGCAATTTCCACGCCGCAACGAAAGGGTGATGAGTACAAACAAATCGGTTTATCGGTTGCGTTCGCCAGGGCTTCGAAGTGTAAATACAAACCGTTTTGCGTCGGTTGATTGTAAAACGGCGTTACGGCAAGGAAGCCGTCCGCACCGAGTGTTTCATAAGCGATTATTTGCTCCAATGCCCGCCGCGTATCGTTGGCATCGACGGTCATCAGCAGTTGCAACCGCCCGCCGACCGTTTCAACGACGAATAACAGTAACTCTTTGCGTTCTTCATCGCTCAATGTCGGATTTTCGCCCGTGATTTCCGCCAACACCAAACCGTGAACGCCGGAAGCGCATTGGCGTTCGATCAAATTTTTCAGCGATGCGAAATCGATTTTCCCATCAACAAAAGGCGTAACGAGAGCGGTATAGATACCTTGAAACGAAGCAAAGGGAACCATACCTTATATATCGGTCGGATTTCGAATTTTTTTACACCAAAATGCCAGCCGGTTTTTCGTTTGTTTCGGAAGATTTCAGGGTTTCGATATGATCGATCCAGTACTCAAAGGTATTTACAAAGTGCTCCAGCGAACGATTAAACAATGCATAATCGCACGACGCCACCGGCAGACTTTGCACCAACTGCGTTTTTTCGCTGCCGAGTTGTAGTCCGAAAGCCGCGCCGTCGGTATCCTTCCAACCGAGATTATGCTCCAAAAGTGCATCGCAAAAGGTTTGTTGCGGAACGGTTTTGCTGTCCAAAGCACCTTGAAAATGAAACGTTTGCGCTGACGGTTCGTAGCCGATTTCGATCAGCAATTTTTCATCGAACATCAAAAAACAACGTTGATCGGCATCCAACGCTAACCGACCGCCCAACTTTAGTTCCTCATCAAGTTGCTTCAACCACTCCTCAAAGACCGACATGCCTCATTTTAACACGCCGACAAAACGGAAGCAACGCCTACGACAACGAACGATGATACCGTTTCCAATAATGCCAACCGGAATGAACCGTTAAAAAGGTCGCCGTCACAAATAAAACATTATTGATGACCGTCAGGAGATAAAGGCCCTCTTTCGGGAACCACGCGGCGGCATCAATGCGCAACATTTCGATGAGAAAAAACGCACCCGTAAAAACAATTTGCAGGATGGTTTTCAATTTTCCGGATTTCTCTGCCGCAAGGACGGTGCCGTTCTTCGCGATCATCACGCGCAAACCGGTGATAAAAAACTCGCGACACACAATGAGCAACATGCAGAAAATGCCCCATGTCGGAACCAGCCCTTTCCCCGCCAGCAACAGAAACATGCCGATGATAAAAATTTTATCAATCAGCGCATCCGCCAGCTTCCCGAAGTCGGAAATTTGATGATATTTGCGTGCCGCCCAACCATCCAGCCAATCGGTGACGCCCGTCAAAACGTACAAAATAAATGCCAGCGTTTTCGAGCCCGCAAAAGAGGCGTAAAAGAAAAAACCGATTGCGAAAATCAGCGGGACACGCGCCAGCGTGATCGCATTCGGCACATTCACGCCTTTATTGTTTATTTCCGATGCCTGTTCGGCAAGCCTGTTTTTTGGGAAGCACCGCCTGCGAACGGATAAAAATGGTAAAGTGAGCCGAAAAACATTCCACCATACCTTCGGGCACTCTGTAAAAAATACGATTTCGTCGAAAGAGCAGGGGTTGAAAGAGCAACGGAACAAAATGTTCTCAGGTATTTGTGTTGCTTCCGTCGTCTGCATTGACCTGAAAAATTACCAAAAGGTCTCGAAGTCAAAAGTTCGACGTTCGTTTTATAGACGAAGCACATCACGCTGTGTTTTTCATATGGATATTAAAATCCTGCACCGTGATTTCGCGCTTGTCTGCCGTATGTCCTTCTGTCGTTCATAAGAACGATCGTATTTCGGGTACCGAACGCACGATTTTCGTATATTCATCAACGCTCGTTGTCGCCATTTCATCAAAAAAATCACCGAAAAACCTTTGACCGTTCGCCGTAACCGAAAATTGCCGTTTTTTAAAATGACGGAGCACATTGCATCGCTTTTTTATCTCGACGTTGACACCTTGCACCGTGATTTCGCGCTTGTCTCTTGCATCGCTTTTAATCATCCTGAAAAAGTTGCAAATCGGATACCGAACGCGCGCTTTTTATGCTCATCGATGCTCACTGCCATTTGGATCACCTGGGGACAGCCGGTGCGGGTGAGTTTTTGTCGCATCTGAGCGAAAACAACCTTGAGGGCGTTATTGTCTGCGGGCTGGATGCGCACGATTGGGAATTTTACGCCGATTTGACGAAACAATTTCCGGCACTGAAATTTTGTTGCGGACTGTACCCGCTGGAAATTTCGGAACATTGGGAGCGGGATTTGGAACAGATGCGAGCCTTCCTGCCGCAGGCGGTTGGCGTCGGTGAAATCGGGCTGGATTTTCACGGCATTTTCGACACCGCACACATTGCGCAAATGAAATTGCAAATGAAGGTCTTCGAGCGGCAACTGCGCCTGGCGCAACTTTACGAATTGCCGGTCGTCATTCACTGCCGCGATGCCTTTTTTGCAATTAGGGAAATTTTGCAATATACGCGCTTCGATCTGAAAAAAGTGATGTTCCACTGTTTCGTGGAAAATCTCGAAGCCGCGCGGTGGGTGACTGATAATGGTGGTTTGCTGTCTTACTCGGGCGTCATAACCTTCAAACGCTTCGGACATACGCACGAAACGGCAATCGCAACGGATTTATCGCAGATCGTCGTCGAAACCGACAGCCCATACCTGACGCCGGCACCGTTTCGCGGTCAGCAAAACTTTCCGACTTATGTGCGTTACGTCGCTGAGAAATTGGCGGAATTGAAAGGAATTCCCTTCGATGCGTGCGTGCGTGCGACAACCGAAAACGCAAAACGGTTTTTCGGATTTTGAAACGTTTGCGTTCGGAAAGAATACTTCGAACGGATGTAACGTTTTTGAAAAGAAGGTATTCCAAACGTAACGTATTTCCTTTGTATGCGTTGTAAAGCCGTCAAAAAGAAGGTTTAGAAAGTTACACCTTCCCCGCAGCGTTTGCTTTTGTCTTTTTTGCCGCAACCCGACCCGATTTGCGTCAAATTTTTTAAAAAAAATATTTGACAAAAAAAAAAAA
>DEWA01000045.1:0-25011 GCA_002363035.1 Verrucomicrobia bacterium UBA3222 | reverse complement strand
AAAAAAAAAAAAAACAGTCATGAGAACAGTGTTATGAGAAATAAAACCAAAACATTGTTCATTGGCGGAGCGTTTGCCTGCATCGGATCGTTATCGGGGCACGGAGAAACGTTTCGGGAGAAGCTGGATGCGTATTTTAAGGAACATGCGAAGGAAATCCAAGAAAGTATCCGAGAGTGGGATGTTTATAACCTGCAGGAACAGGAATATCGCATCACCGAGCAGGAGTTAAAGGATGTTGTGTTGCGTTCGTACGAGAAAACGATCGATTGGATGAAACTGTCCATGCAACACCAAATCAGCTTTTTTGATTATTACAGAGAGCATCTTCATGAAGATAATACGGTGTCTCTGAAAAAGCGATTTAACGTCGAACAAATCCGCATACACGCGTTGGAGGAGCTGGGTGATATGCGCAAGGAGTTTACACAAAGAAGGATTGATTATCCGAAATTGGAAGAATTGTACGATGCGTGCAAATCTTATCAACCCGACCCGAATGATCCGGAAGGATTAAAAAACCATCTGGTGGAAACTGTCGAAAGGGATACCTGTGATATTATATCTGGCGGTCGTGCCCACTATGAACGCACCCTGGAAGATAACTACGCGATTAAAAAGCTCGATTATTTTTGGGACAAACTCCTCTGCTCCAACCCCGACCCCGATTGGTCGGTTCGGCTGTATCCTTGGGCAATCTCACTTTACTTCTACTACGGATATTGTACTTACACGAAGTGGAATCCCGCTGCGTATCCTGCGAATTGGCACGCTACTACACCTCCGTATCCGAAGTTTTGCCTTAGAAAACACGGGAATGCGATTGAAAAGATGTTTGAAGATGAAGGTCTGATACAGACGTATGGCAAGTTTATGAAATTGTTGCCAGAGTACATCAATTCAGCGTGTTGCCTGTACGGATTCTACAGGGGTGTATATTTGAAATTTGTGGCAAAGAAAAACCCAAAAACAATGGAAGAAGAAGAAAGAAGAGCCAAAGGCAATGCTCTGTTCCGATTCTTGGAGGTTGACTATATCAAAATTCAAGATTTTCTGAAAGCACACACCGATTTTGGAGTAATTGCGAGACAGTTAGAAAAGATGCATAGTCGTTTAGTAAAGTTGCATACAATAATAAGCGAGCCAAGTGCTCAATAATTCGGAGCACCTTTATCCGAAAAAACACCCGCTTATCGCGGGTGTTTTTTTTATGAACAAATTCCCAAAGGACGTCTGCGCAAGACAAAACAAAAAAACATCGCGAGAACGAAAAAAACAAAAAACGCGAAGGAATGGTGGAACCCCAAAACAACCAAACCGCCCGAAAACGACGCGCCAATGGTACACCGCCCGATCTGGTGGTAGGAGAGGGATTCGAACCCCCGAAAGGAAAACCCTGACAGATTTACAGTCTGCGCCCTTTAGCCACTTGGATATCCTACCAAAGGAAAACTGATTCCAGGATGAAGGAGGAGAGAGGGGTTGGCAAGTCGTTTTTGTGAAGGAGGAGACCAAAAGACACCTTTCACAAACATAGCTAAATCTGCAAAAAGATTTTGATCCACTTTTGAGTGATTGTTCAAAATAAGCGCGGATTCTTCCCAACCTTGTTGTTCTACTTAGAAGAACCAAATTTTTCGGAAAAAGAAAGTTCTTTCAACAAACATCTCACACGAAATTCAATATACAAAACAACTGCATATCTCTCGAGATTATATTTTCTACTTTCCACAATTATACTTGACTCCTGTAAAATAGTATGATACAAGATGAAGGTAATAGTGCTGTTAATTTTAACTTTTATCATTCGTTGTCAATATAAAATTTAACCAGATCTTTTAGTATGATGGGTTGTAAGTAAAAAACTCACCTTCATTAATTCTGAATTTCTATCACAGATAAAACAAACGGTATTAGCACTCTTTTTTAGAAGGTAGGAAAAATCAGAAAACTCTATTCTCTATTTAAATTTTCCCATTATTTTCCACATCACCCCCGCCGCCATCAAATACGGATAAAACGAGCCGCGTACGATATCAAACGCACTCAGTTGCACGGCGGTCGATAAAC
The DNA here is from genome assembly GCA_002363035.1 of Verrucomicrobia bacterium UBA3222. GTDB lineage: Bacteria > Verrucomicrobiota > Verrucomicrobiia > Opitutales > UBA9783 > UBA3222. The sequence continues at coordinate 22,941 of DEWA01000045.1, read as the reverse complement.
CCGTTGCAATGAGAATTTGTGCGCCGTAGGGAATAAGCCCCTGGACGATGCACGAAGTTGTATCCAGCAGGCTTGCGATGCGTTTCGGGTTGACGCCGTAGCGATGACCGAGCTCCTTTGCCAGCTGTCCGGAGGTGATAATCGCAATCGTGTTATTGGCGGTGAACAAATTCATCAGACCCGTCAGGAAGCAAATACCCAGCTCGCAGGTGCGACGGCTTTTAATCCACCGCCCCGTCGCTCGAATGACAAACTCAATCCCGCCGTTGTAGCGCACCAGTGCTAGCATACCGCCCGCCAACAGCGAAATAATGATCGTCGGAGCCATTTCCGTCGTCCCGTCTCCGATAATCGAAAAAGCATCCAAAAGCGAAAAGTTTCCGTGCGCACATCCGATGATCACATTGAAAATCGTTCCGAGGAACAACAAGCCCATAACATTTTGACCGCACAGTCCGAGAGTAAAAAGAAAGATGTACGGCAGTACTTTTATCCATCGTTCGACCGTCAACGCGGAAGTTTCGGCAACAACGTCTGCGGGCGTTGAAAACATCGGCAGGGCATATAAACACACGCAGGCAAGTGCCGGCAGGGCGACAATTCTCAGATTACACAACATTTTGTCGCGCATTTCCACGCCCTGCGTTCGCGTTGCCGCGATGGTGGTATCCGAAATCAGTGACAAATTATCGCCGAACATCGATCCTCCGACGACGGCACCCGCCGCAAAATGCGCATTCAATCCCAAATTTTGCGATAACGACACGGCAATCGGGATCATTGCCGCAATCGTTCCGCACGACGTTCCCATCGCCAGCGAAATACATCCGCTCACGACAAACAACCCTGACAGCATGAATTGCGACGGAACGAACGCCCGCGCGACCGCCATCGCCGCTTCCACGCCGCCGATGGCTTTTGCGGTTGCCGTGAACGCCCCCGCCAACACAAACACCAAACACATGATCATGATGTCCCGATGCCCCATCCCGAAGGCAAACAATTCGATTTTTCGGCTTAATTTCTCCCTTCGGTTCAGACACAATGCCGCCGCCGAGGAAACCAAAAATGCCACCGTCATCGGCACCTTATAAAAACCCCTCGTGATCAGCGCAAAACCGAAATAAAAGATCACAAAAACGACGAACGGAATCAGTGCTTTGCCGCTTGACTGCCGCCACGGCTCGGGAAAATCGTCGTCAGCTTGTTTATGAAAAGAAGCGATTTTGTCCTGAACAATAATAGTTTCTTTCATCAAACAATTAAACCAGTGTAAAGTGCTTCAAATATATCCTTGTATTTCAGGCAATATGTTTTTGTGTAAATTAATGAACATAGACGGTTTATTTTATATTCATTATCACTATTTGTTCAAGAATAATATTCGTATACAATACCGAGAGACAGATCTAATTCAGAGGTGCTAACTGGCAGGTCAGTTCCGACATTTTTCATTATCATTACAAATCGCTTATTTCCCGATACAAAACTTCGAAAAAACCTTATCGAGCACCTGCTCGTAATCGACGCGTCCGACAATGGCTTCCAAGGAATGTAAAGCTTCCTTTAAATCCGCCGCCAAACAATCGTCCGAATTCTTTTGTTCCAAAAGCGTCGAAGCATGTTGCAATGCTGTGTACGCCGATTGCAAGGCTTCCGCATGCCGTTCATGCACCAGGAAACCGACGTTCGAAACATCTTCGTAGCGTTCATCCAGGAATGCCTTTAACCGTTGTCTCAACAGCGGCAGACAGGTTTCGTCTTTAAGGGAAAGTACCAAAACGGGCGAAGGAAAACCGTCGGAAGATATTTGCTTTTTCTCCGAATCGGATAAACATACGGCTTCCTTTTGTTGCATTATTTCCTTTTTCTCAAAAACAGACCCCTCTGCTTCTTTATTCCCCGCAATCGTCGAACTACCCTCTTCTTTTGCCTTCAACACTCGGAGTACATCTTCGGCATTCGGAAATTTTTCCGCCACCGACGAATGCAATCCGCAATCGACTTTATTGAGCAAAATAAAAGTTTTTTCGGCGGGCAATTTTCCCTTTAAAGCCTCCAAATCTCCATTCCACGGCTGCGAACCGTCGATAACCCACAAGATTAAATCCGCCTTTTGAAGCTGTTCCCGCGTTTGTTCAATACCCAGGCGTTCAATGTCGTTGTCGGTATCGCGCAAACCCGCCGTATCCACCAAACGCAGGGCGTAGGGTTCAAGCGACAACGTTTCGGCAATAAAATCGCGCGTCGTTCCCGGGATGGAACTGACAATCGCGCGTTCAAATCCAAGCAATCGGTTAAAAAGCGTACTTTTCCCGGCGTTCGGCAATCCGACAATCACCGTGCGAATACCGTCTTTCAGCGGCACATAAGCTTCGTGCGCGCGCAAAAGATGTTCAATGGTTTGTATGAGAGAATTTTGCTGCTCCAAAAAACGTTTGCGATCTTCCTCCGGCAAATCCTCCTCGGGAAAATCCAGGTATGCCTCAATTACGGCAATCTGATCGGTCAGCTGTTGAATAAAATTTTCGATTTTCCGACTGAAAGATCCCGATAATTGCTTTTGCGCCAGCGTAAGAGCCTGCAACGATTGCGCGTGAATGACATCCGCGACCGCTTCGGCACGACAGAGATCGATTTTGTGATTGAGAAACGCGCGGCGCGTAAATTCCCCGGGTTCTGCCTGCCGACAGCCGCGTTGAAACGCATCTTTTAATAATTGACGCACAATCAGCGGATTGCCGTGGCAGGAAATTTCCAGCATCGGTTCTCCCGTGTAGGAAGCATTTTTTTCAAAAAACGTCCAAATGACCTCATCCAAAACTTCGCCCGAGATCAAACGGTAAAACCCATGATATACCCGACGCGCCTCAAAGGTTTCTTTCTCGAAAATCTCTCGTGCCAATCGTTCGCAGTCCGAACCGCTGAAACGCACCACGGCGATGCCCGAAACGCCGTAAGGGGTTGAAAGTGCCGCGATGGTGTCCACGCGATTATCAAATTCCGAAAACGACGTATTCGCAAGCACTCATCCGTTGTGAATAATCGGTGGATAAGTCAGAAATAACGGCTGTTAAAACTGTCGATAACTCGGAAAGGCAGATTTTTATTCACCGTCGTCCTCACTTATTCACATTACATTAACAGCGTTTTATTCACCGCCGTCGCTGTTCACAACAAGGATCGATAGTCGAAGATAAAGTTATTCACACGTATAAGAAGACGGTTAATTTTTAAAATTAAAAATCTATTCTTATAAAAAGCTCTACGGTTTCGTCGAAAAATGTTAGAAAAAAAACAATGGATGAACCACCGATTGTTCGCGAATGTTTGAAACAACTTTTCGAACGTTGCGGCGAAGATCCGCAACGGGAAGGTTTGCAAAAAACACCGCAACGTTTTTTGGAGGCTTTCGAAGAACTGACGCAGGGTTATCATCAAACATTGGAGGAAGTCGTCAACGGCGCACTGTTCGAATGTACCAATGACGCACCCGTGGTCGTCGAAAATATACCCTTTTTTTCCCTCTGCGAGCACCACTTGTTGCCGTTCTTCGGACATTGCACGATCGCCTATATCCCAAACGGAAAGGTACTCGGGGTTTCGAAGCTTTACCGTATCGTCAATCTGTTTGCCCGTCGTTTGCAGTTGCAGGAGCGTTTGACGCAACAGATCGGCGAAAGCATTCGTGAAGTGACGAGTGCGCGCGCTGTTTTTGTGGAAATAATCGGCGAACATCTGTGCGTCGCCATGCGCGGCGTTCAACGATACAACTCAAAAATGCGCACCTTTTACCGTTTCGGTGAACCGATCGAAGGTTTTCCGCGACCATCGGCGTCGGATGGGGCATATCGTAGGACGTGCTTGTGTACGGACAACACCGCGGCAGATCAAAAAGATTGGGATGTTTCGGCGGAAACGGGTAACGAAGCCGAGTGCGGACTTTTGACGGTCACCACAAAGGAATTTCCGTTAAAGATCGGCTGTTATTCGGAGGAGCAAATGCGAACAACGCCCGTTACGTTAACGTTGGAATTGCAACTGCCGCAACATTATGGAGACGATGACGATCTAAGTTCCACGGTTGATTACGATGCGTTGATAACGTATTTGAAAGAAACCGTTCTGCAACGACGGTTTCAGTTGTTGGAGTATGCCGTTCGGGCGATTTATTCGGCAATACAAACGTTTTTGAAAACACAGCATAAACAGGCAAAGATACGCGTGACGTTGGTCAAATCTTTGTCGCATGCATTGTTGCAAAACAGTCGCTTTACGTACGGGGATTTTTAAAAGCGTGTACTTTGTAACACGGATGCGGACAATTAAAAAGTATCTTTCCCGTATCATTCGACGAAAATCGTGCATCGTTCCGACAACGTTCATTTCCCGCGACGAACCGCGACCTTGGATGCGGTTGTGCTTCATGTGGCGCGAACGTCTGCGGTTTTGGAAGGAACAGTGGAAATTTTTGGATAAAAAACCGCTTCCGTGGGATCGCGTGACGCCGTGCGTCATGCTGATATTGAGCCTCATCGGGATTGCTTTTATGTACGCCGTTCAGCAGGACGGCGGCGGTCACAAGTGGAAAGCGCAGGTAATATGGCTGTGTTTGGGCGGCATCGTGTATTATGTGACCGCCAAAATTCCTTACCATTGGTTTTCCGTCCGCGCGCACCTTTTTTATGCGGGTTCCGTCGTTTTGTTGTTGTTGTTGTGGACGCCGCTGGGACGCCGTATCGGCGGCAGTCGCCGTTGGCTGAATTTGGGGATTACCTTTCAGCCGTCGGACGTTTGCAAACTTACCACCTTGCTGTTGATTTCCGCAACGCTCATGCGCAGTCGGCTGAAAACATGGCGCGAAGCTTTACCGACATTGGGTTTTGTGTGTTTCGTCGGTGCATGTTCTTTTTTTCTTATTTTTCTGCAACCGGATCTCGGTTCCGCGATGGTCATTCCGGTATTGGTTTTTGGTTTATTGTTCGTCTCCCGACTGACGTTAAAGTTTTTCTTCGGCTTGTTTTTGCTTTTCATGATTGCTTTAACGCTCATTGCCTGCGATACGCGCGGTTATTATTGTTATCTTCGGCAACAACCGTCGCGCCTGAAGCCCTTTTTGCCGCTGAAAGATTACCAACGCAACCGCATTTTGGCGTTTGCCGTGCCGACGGCAATCGATCCCGATGGTGTCAAAGTCGGTTGGCATCGGAAACAGTCGCTGATCGCCGTCGGATCGGGCGGTTTATTCGGCAAAGGCTGGCGGCACAACACACAGGCGCGTTTGGGATTTTTGCCGAAAGCGGCGTCGTTGGATGATTTTATTTTTTCCGTTCTGGCGGAAGAAACGGGTCTGTGCGGCTCCTGTTTTGTGCTTGCGCTCTATGCGCTTCTCGTTTTCGCTGATCTTGGGGTCGCTCTGACGGCGCGCGACCGTTTGGGATGTTATCTGTGCGTCGGTGTCGGATTGCTGATGATGAGCCACGTGTGGATCAACGTCGGAATGACGCTCGGGCTGATGCCGATTACCGGTTTGCCGGCGCCGTTTCTCAGCTACGGCGGTTCGTTTCTGCTGACCTGCTGTTTTGCGCAGGGGTTGGTGCAGAGCGTGTATCGGTTTCGACAGACGGACGGTTGGGTAAAAGGGTGATTTTTTTGTACAGAGTCGGTGCTTTTGTGAAAATTTTGCCGAAAACGTGTTGCGGTTGTTAAAAAGCGGTGAAAAGACAAGAAAACGGAAGGATCGGCGGAGCCTGCCGTACATGCGATATAAAGGCATGTCGGTACGTTGAAGGAAGCGATACGGAGGAAATAAATGGCATATTTAAGATCGAAAAAACAAAGCGACGGTATTCCGTGCGTTGAAAAGAAGAAAAAAGCGACGGTTGAAGTCAAACGTGAAACCTTAAAGAGTGCGGCGAAGGAGCGTTCGAAGGAAAATGAAGGCATTCTGCAACGGATTTTGAATTTTTTCAAGCGCGACAAGCGTTATTCGGAGATCGTCATTGACGGCGTTTTACCCCACAAACGCGTCGCATTGCTGGTCGACGGTCTGATGGAGCACTTCGAAATGGATACGCTCGACAATCAGGATCTGCACGGCGCGATTTTTAAGGGCAAAATTCAAAACCTGGAAGCGGGCTTAAAGGCGGCGTTTGTGGACATTGGGCAGGAAAAGAATGCCTTTCTTCACTATTGGGACGTGTTGCCGCTGTTGAACGGCGAAGGATTTAACGAAAACAACGGCGATGACGGCATCGAAGTCATCAACCGCGATGGCAATTCGAACGATCGCGAACGTGTTTTAACGGCGGACGTGCCCGCGAAAATCCCCGTCGGAACCGACATTCTGGTGCAGGTGACCAAGAGCCAAATCGGTTCCAAAGGGCCGCGCGTGACGACGAACATCACGTTGCCGGGGCGTTATGTCGTTTTGACGCCGCATTCGCGTCAATGCGGTATTTCGCGCAAAATCGACCGCAAGCGCGACCGCGACCGTTTAAGAAAACTGTTGGACAAATTAACGTTACCGGAGGGTATGGGCGTTATTTTTCGGACGTCGTGCGCCGATGCTTCCGTCAAACAGATTACCCGTGATTTACAGTTTCTCCTCGATGCCTGGCAGACGGTGCAGCAGAAAGCCGCTGCCGCGGAACGTCCGTGCATGGTGTACCATGAACCGAATTTGTTGGAACGAACGGTGCGCGATTTTCTGACGGACGACGTCGATCGCGTGTTGATTGACAGCGAGGCGGATTATGAGTATTTGAGGGAAAAATTGGAGCGTTTGGCACCGAATTTACGAAAAAAGATTGTCCTCTATAAAGAGCCGATTCCGATTTTCGAGCGTTACGGCGTGGAACTGCAACTGGAACAGATGTTTTCGCAGCGCGTGCCGTTGCCCTCCGGTGGCGAAATCGTCATCCAGGAAACGGAAGCCTTAACGTCGGTCGACGTGAACACTTCTTCGCACAAGATGAACGAAGCCGACCCGTCGCAATTCATTTTTCAGGCAAATCTTGAAGCGGCGCGCGAAGTTGCCCGTCAGGTACGCCTGCGGAACATCGGCGGGATTATTATTGTGGATTTCGTCGATATGCGTCAGCCGAAGAGCCGCCGTCTGTTGCATGAATTTCTAGAAAAGGAATTCGAGAACGACACCGCGCGCGTGCAGGTATTCCCGGTGACCCAACTGGGGCTGATTCAAATTTCCCGCCAGCGTCACAAAGAGAGCCTGCGCAGTCAGCTTTATTCCTGTTGTCCCTACTGTAACGGCGAAGGACGTTTGCAATCATCGCGGAACCTGTCGCTTCAAATTCAACGCGAACTGTTTCGTCAGTGCCGCGCAACGAACGGCGGGGACTTTACCGTCATCCTCAATCCTTACCTGAAAAGTTATCTTTTGGCAAATTGCCTGTCGGAATTCAGTGCCCTGGAAGCGCAATGGTCAGTGAAAGTGAATTTCGCGGCAGATCCGAACGTCCACGTGGAGAATTTCAAGGTCGTGCGGAACGGGTAAGGCATGCTTTTGTCGAACTGCTAAAAAGGAAAAAAGGCGTCGAAAGCGCAAGATCGGTGGATCCTTTTCTTTTTCGAACAAAAGGGAAATAAAGCGATATCGCTCTTGTAAGAACGGCTTTTGCGGTGTTTGCATGCGCGTGCGTTGTTTGAGTGTTTATCGAATTTTTAATCTGTTCGGGTGTTGTCGCCGTGTGAAACAATGTACATAAAGAACGCAGGCGGTGCGGGATGAAAAATATACAGATGAACTCGTCAAAAACACACGAAGCCCCCTTATACGCCGTCAAAATGCGCGCTTCGAAGGGCGATGCCCATCTTTCAGGCGCGGAACGGTTGGTTGGAAGGGAGCAAATTCTTCCCGTTTCGCAATCATTGCTTAAACGCGCGCTGAACCACACCAACGGCAATGCGGATGCGGTTCATTTAAAGATCGAAGTACTTGATGCCTCGGCGTTTTTAAAGATTCCTTCTTTGCCCGTGACGGAGGCGTCCGCGACGAACACGGATGAAGCGTTTTCGGTTTTGGGACGCTTGCTCAAAGAAAACGGTATTGATGATGCCGAGTCGTGCCTTTCATTGTTGAAAAATACGTCGCCGATGCGCGGAGCAATGCTGGTGGATATTCGAACCTTGCAACGTTGCGAACCCGATCCCGAACGCGGGGTGCGTGCCACGTACATGGATGGGGAACGTGTTTGTTTCGGAGCAGAAAAGAACCATTTTCGCGAAGCGTTAATTTTGGCAACAAAAGTTTCTTCGGCACCGCACATCGTCGGCGAACTGTGTATTTCGGACGATTGCAATTATACGACAGGATATTTTGCGTCGAAAAAGAGCGGCTATGTGCGCATCCCGAACTTAAAAGCACACGGGGATCCGCACGGCGGAAGGATTTTTTTATACAACGGCACAAGTGAGGAGGATTTGAAGGAAACGCTTTATTACCTGGAACATCAAGCGGTTGTCGTTACAAATTTACCGATGGATATGTCTGCAACGTTCGATGTTCGGCAACGCCTGCAAACTTTAAAAGAGAAGCATTTGTATCGAACGGAAACCGTCATCGAAGCCGTTGAAAGCGACCGCGTGCGCATCAACGGCAAATGGTATGTTTCCTTTACATCGAATGACTATTTGGGTTTTTCGCAACATCCCGAGGTGAAAGCGTCCGCCGTGCGTGCTTTGACGCAATACGGTGTCGGAAGCGGCGGTTCGCGGCTGATGTGCGGCACGTCGGAGCTTCATCGACAACTGGAACAACTCATCGCGGACTTTACGGGACACGAAGCGGCAATGGTGTTCAACAGCGGTTTTGCGGCAAATGTTTCGATTTTGCCGGCTCTTTTCGGTGAAGGGGACGTGATTTTTTCCGATGACCTCAACCATGCTTCCTTGATCGACGGTTGCCGTCTGTGCAAAGCTCAAACCGTTATCTACCGCCATAATGATATGTCGGATTTGGAGGAAAAACTGCGTTCGGCGTCCTTTAAACATGGTGTGATTGTTTCCGACGCGGTTTTCAGCACGGGCGGCGACATCGCCGCCGGCACGACCCTCACCGCGCTTGCCGAAAAGTATCATGTCTTGCTCTATATCGACGAAGCACACGCAACGGGCGTTTTGGGTGCACGCGGGCGCGGATTGAAAGAGCATTTGCATCTCCGTACGCCGTCGTATCTTTGCATGGGTTCATTGAGCAAGGCGATCGGTGTTGAAGGCGGTTTTGTAGCCGGAAGTGCGGAAATGATTGATTATTTGCGCAATACCGCCCGCGGGTATATTTTTTCGACGTCCCTGCCGGCACCATCCGTTGCGGCGGCAGTAAAAAGCTTTCAATTATTGCAACAGTCTCCGCAGTATGTGGAAGCATTGCGAGAAAACATCTCTTTTTGGAACGCTCTTTGCCGGCAATACAATTTGCCGATGATTGCCGAAACGCCGATTGTTTCGTGCGAAGTCGGTTCGGAGGAAACGGCACTTTTGCTTGCGGAACGTCTATTTGAAAAGGGCTTTTTCGTGAAGGCCGTTCGCTACCCGACGGTTCCGAAAGACCATGCGCGTCTGAGAATAACCCTTACCGCTTTGCATATGTGTGAACATTTGGAACGCTTTGCAAAGATGTTGGCGGAGTCGTTGAAAAAGACGGCGGAAGCGTTCGGAAACTCGTAATAAGCGTTATTACGGATGAATACTGCAAACATTTTCTGTATATGTTTGCTGTATATCTTTGATGAACAGATTCCAAAATTATCTCACATCAAAAAACAGAATTTATGGAATTGGAGACTTTTTATAAAAGAGTGCTACTCTTTCAAGAACAAATCATCAGATACCTATTACAATATACGTGTAACTTTCAACGGAATGTTTCCTGAAAAAAAGGGGAAAAACGAAAGGCAAACTTTCCGGTACCGTTTCCCAAAGATTTACTCGGACAATAATTTTTTCCACCGACAAATGTTGTGCTGTTTAGTGCAAATTGCATCAAAAATGATCCCTTCCCGTTTAATAATTTTTGCATATGCTTCTATATCCCAATCCCTGTTTTCGAGTTCCGGTGATACAAAACACAGTTTATATCCCAAGTTTTTAAGTTCTTTATATTCTTTGTGTCCAATCGGAATTCGTGAAAAGCAATCCACCCAAATCCAATCTATTTTTCCAGCCATATTTATTGCGGTATCCAATCCTTCAACTTCAGAGATGCGCAGAGCAATGTTTTTTTCTCCTTGATGACTCAGTAACCAAATCATCGGGAACGTGGAATCCAGGAAAAAGTAATTCTTTATGTTGAATTTCGCAAGCAGTTTCAGGCAGTTTAATTCGATTCTTTCGCTCTTGATGTTCAGGATCATGATCCCGTGGTGATACTCTTTCAAAAAATCTTCAAAATCATCTCCCGATTCAAAGGGATTGTGCTGAATATAAATTCTGCCGTTTAAATCATCCCGCAAATCGAGTTCCGCGCCAAAGCATGACGGAAGATTTTTCAATTCCGCAATCGTGTTGATTCTGTGGGCGATAAAATCTGTCATTACTTTATTTCCCTATGGACTTTTCGCCCCTTGTCCTTCATTTACGGGATGCCTCATGTTTTAATTGCCTACTGGCATTCAGTGTCCGCTTTATAAATTGCAGTTTTGATTTTAGCGTACCGTTATTCCAGTGAGATTTACCGTGCAATCTTTTCGGGAAAAACACATCGAAACGCCGTATATCCAGGTGACTTTTCCGAGCCGTGTACAGGGCGTACAAATCAAGAGCAAAATCCTTTGGAGGATTTTTCCAGGTATCATAAAATTTTCTGGAGAACACGTTGGGTTGAGCGTTGATGTCATACAACCTTTCTCCGAGGTACAGTGTGTCAAAAACACTCATCCCGTATGTAAAAAACATATCAAAGACGGATCTTCCCTTTCGATTTCCTTTTACAAAGATCCGCTCGTCGTCATTGTTATTTTCTATAATTTCGAGTGCCTTCATCACATCCGCCGGATTCGTCTGCATATCGGCGTGTGTCCATCCGATAAACTTTCCTTTACAAATATTCAATCCTTGGACAATTCCGTACCCGTATCCCTGGTTGACTTCCACGCGTATTGATTGGGCAAATGAATACTTAGGCAACAGATCTTTCAACACTGTTGCGGTACCATCCGTGGAACCATTATCCACCAGCACCAATTCCACATCCTTACGGTTTAGTGTATGCCGAAAACATTCAAGAACCAGCGGAATGTTTTTTACTTCGTTGTAACACGGAATGACTATCGACATCTTCGGCACTTCCATCTTCTTACATTTTTTCCAATACTACCAAACATTCACACGCGAATAACCTTGGAGCGATAGAGGTCAGAATTTTATCCACCTTTTTTATGAAAGAACAACTACGCTCTCCGGCCCATCGCGGATACCATGTTTTTGCAACCGTACCACCCGATAACAAGAACAGAAAGCACACTTTGCGTTCTTTTTTTACAAGTTTCATTTTTCCAAAATTTTCTCCTATCTCCATCTTATCAAACAATAACCTCGGTATGGAACAATTTGCACTCCACGGGTCACTCGGATTGTTACAGGGTATTTGTGTATTGTTTACATCAACAGTATCGTCGAAACCTTCATGTCTCATTATCCGCAGAATAACTTTAAAGAGTATACTTGCGTAGACATCCCGTATGAGCAACCGACCGCCGCTCCTAAGTTTCATTCCAATCTGTTCAATAAACGCCTTTGGATAGGGCACGTGATGTAACATATGACAAGCTACAACAACATCCAAACTGTTATCTTCAAATACATCCAGATCTTTTGTAACATCAACCTTTTTATCTATCCATGGAAGAAGCGCTACATCGGTTAAGAGCAAATTTTTATTCGTGATAAATTCTTTTGAAAGACCCGAACCGCTACCTAATTCAACAATTTTTGTATCGTCGGATCGAATCCAATCGTTCATCCACGAAAAACGGTGTTTGATGAGATGATACAATATTTTGTTTTGTGTGGAGAAGAAGCTCTCCCTTGCACTAGCAACGTCCCCTTCTTTTTTCATTCTGTTTTCGGTGTGCTTAGGACGAAATTTCTTTAAAAACATACCCATTGCTCTGCTTATTCAATAAATGACAAAATCTCTTTTATAACCTCATCCGTTTTTTCCACGGAAATCCGGTATCCGATCATTCCTGTGGATCGTGATCCCGAAATATCTTTTACTATGTTGTCGCCGACCATCAAAGTTTCCCGAGGTTTCATTTTAAGTTTTTCCAAAATTCTTACAAACATTTTTGGATCCGGTTTTTCCGTTCCAACTTCCTCAGAGGTTACAACGGCATCAACTGCATCGATAATACCCAGTTGTTTGAGTTTTCGATACTGAATATGCGCGGTTAAATCCGTTAAGATCCCTATCTTGACGTTTTTCCCGCGTAGTTTGTGAAAAAGTGGGCGGACGAACGGATAACATACCATCTTCCTCATAGCACTTTCCCAATACATATCATACATCTTTAGTGCATAAGACAACGGATGTATGCTCAGAAGTTCGCACAATGTCTGACAATAGAGCATTCGATTGTGAGACGCCGCCGTATTTCCGAGTTGTTGTTTCACGATTTGTTTCGCTTTAACGAAAGATTCGTTGAACTGATCCCGAGTGATTTGAAAATGCGTCGTGCAAAAACTTTCGAGTGCCAGACGTCCCTGTTCATAACATTCCGTTGCAGGATACAGTGTATTATCCAAATCAAAAACAACGGCGCGTATCATGGAATTTCTTTAAAACTTCAGACGATATTTTTCGTCTTCACGGTTCAACAGTTCGGATACCTGCTTCTTATCGAAAATCAACATGTGTTTTCCCTCATTCATTCGTTGGATTTCCGTGGCAAAAGAAAGCACATTCATTATTTCCGAAGCTTTCCGGACGCTGTTGCATAAAATATAAAGTTCATTCTTATAGAAAAGCAGGACAGGCATTCCGTGCTTTTGAAGATGCTTCTCAAACTGTTCCTTTGAAGGAGGAGTCTGTACATGCATAACTTCGTTGCCGCAATAAACCACGCAATCCGGGCAAAACCGATGATTCCATCTTCCGGAAGCAATCATTTCTTTTGTGTTTTCGATGTAGGTTCCGTTTGCCGGAATTACTTTCTTCCCCGACAGTTCCCGAATGGTTTGTACCGTGTTATCAAGTACGGTTGTGTTTGTATAAAGCGATAAATTATATCCGATTGCTGTCGCAGTCGTATTTACCACCTGTTCCATTTTTTGAATAACTTCCTCAGCCGTATCACTGCTCACTACCAGCCCGTGGTTTTCAAGAAATATCACGGGATTTTTATCTGTTCGATGAACCGTTTGTTTGAAATATTCTTCTGCCAACGCTATTCCGGGCGCTCTGTAAGGAATAAAAACGGCATGCGGATACAGCTCGTACATTTTTTTTCTACCTTCGACGGAAGTCAGCAACATATTTACGGATAGAGGATGTGTATGTAACGTATATTTTCCGGTAACGGCATGTAAAAAAGTTTCGATGGACGCTCTTTGTTTCCTTTTTGCCATTTTGTTTGGCAACAATACTTTCCGATCGGGGACAACCCTTTTGTTTTCGGAAAAATTTTTCCGCATGCGTGCTGCGATGACGGCATAATTCACACAAACGTATCCCGTATCTTCCGTCAAATCCGATAACGGACAGCCGGAAATTTTAATCAGCATTTCTTTGTCGTTCAGCTTTACGGACGTATTCCCGCCACCGGCTTGAACCAGATCGTTCCTTATCCCCGCATAACGGGATATCGAAACCAATCCCCGCAAATCGGTTCCTGCAACACCCTTCATATCATGCATATATTTTCGCACACAGTGCCGCCAAAAACATATACTGATTTAGCCCGTCGATGCCAGATGCCCATGTGGATTTATGGCACAGCAACTCGTTGGAATTTGGGAGAGTCTCACTCGCTATATCTCCCCAATCGGTTATTTTTGTTAACTGTTCCCAGTTGTTAAATTTCACTTTCTGCTGCATTAAATCTTCATCGTAGGTACATTCGATCCGAATATTGCGCAATGCCAAAACGTGTGAGAGTTTTTCAAAATCTATGTTCAGGCCAATTATAAATGCCGTATTTATGCGATCCATACTCTCTTCCGAAAAATGATGAAAAACTATATCGGCATACGCCTGTTGAGGATAAATGAAGCGTTTTGCATCGGGCATGCGACTCCGAATAGATTCCAAAATGCGATCTTTGTTTTGGTTTCTTAAGGTTGTATCGCGACGAACCTTCCAATAACACCGCAATTCTTCGTCCGTATCCAGATACAATGAAAGATCCATTAGAGCACGTGTTTGCGGTAAATACAGGCTGTGAAGACCGCTTATAATTATAAAAGAGTTCCCTCTCAATTTTTTGTACTCTGTAAATCGACCCATATGATGATCATAGTCCCGCCTCATGATACTGTTACCATCTTTTAATTTTTTGAGTTTCAGCGCCTGTTCATGGAGTAGGTTAGCATCCGGATGCAATGCGGTTAAACGATCCCAATTTTTATCGCCTCGTTCCCAACGATGAGCTCCGTCTCCTTCGATATGCAAGACTTTTTGTTTCCCTAATAACATGCTGATTAATTCAGCCATTCTGCTTTTCCCTGCACCGCTGTCGCCGGAAATGCCGATGAAAATCGCTTGATCCGGTCGTATCGAGTATACATTGTTAGAACGGTGTTGATACAGCTGAAACGCCGATGTAGCGAAAATTGCTATCATTAACGAAAAAGTAATACTGCCCAGATTGGCGTCGGAAATTTTAACTCCCTGCAAATTTTTCCCGAGAAAAATCAGATCCGTATATTGTGTTGTATGAAAAAAAACATAGTAAGCTAAAAACAGCATACACGACAAGATATTTACTACGATTACTTTATCTCGACCCTTCATTGTTACAACAGCAACACAGGAAAACGGAATATACCAAATAAACCATGCCGGCATGGCGGGAACGAATAAAACAAGCAACAAAAGAGTGATACCCACCGTGTTTACTAGGAAAGATTTTGTAACATGGCATGTCACATAACTTTGGACATATATACAGACAAGTACCAATATCGCCAAGAACAGTCCTCGGTTTCCGTATGGCAGATAAACCGCTTGAAGTTTGGTTTGTTCTTGATTAAGATATACCCCTTGTATAAGTCCTTCGCATAGGAAAGGTAACAGGAATATTGCCCAGGTTAACATCATTACGACTGTATAAACGCATGCAGTCTTTAGATTCTCTTTTTTGTGAACATAAAAAAAAATTATGGGTAGAATTGCCGCAATATGCGATTTTGTCGCGAGAGCAAGTCCAAAAAAAATTGCCGATTTTAAATAATTTCGATAGAGTGGTTTATCTAAAAGGAAAAACGCTCCCATAACGGAGAATGCAGTTGGAATAATATCCAATTGACCGTGCATATATCCGGCGTACAAGATGATCGGCGACAAAAAATATACAACACATATGTACCGCATATTTCCCTTGGGAACCATGCGTACCAAAAAATAAAACGCGAGACAATCAAACAATAGAATCGGTAACTTAAAAATAAGGGATCTTACGAAAAAAGATGAGACCTGAAGCGCAATCCATCCGAAGGCGGATTCTATGAGTAACATCAAAGGCGGATAGGGAAACGGATTTACCGATGTACTTTGAAAAAAGTATTGGTAAGGATTTTGATGATCCGTTACAAAGCAAGATACAAAAGGAAGAAACATTTTCTCCTGGTAATCGGAGGAAAACATTCCCATTAAAACCAGTTTAAAACCGATAACAACGACCAAAAAAACCTTAAGATAAAGGCTACTGCATTTGCAGGGAAGAGGCGTCATCCCCAATAGGTTCCTTATTCTCACTTTTTTCCGTCCGTTAGCTGATGGAATTCGTTTCCCGATATAAATCGTTGCCAATAAGCCAATGTTGCTTCGTATTCTTCGTAATCTTCCGGTGTTCCCCAGCCGATATAGCGGTCAATTTCAAACACCCGAACGACCATGTCAAGGCTTAGCGCGTGCTTAATAACCTCATCTACATAAAATTCACCGTTAATGCGATCATCTTCCCGAATCATCTTTTCGGCGGATTGTACAAAACTTTTACCGCTTCGGAACCAGAAAGTTCCTGTTACTGCATGATCTTCCGACGGATTGTTCGAAATTGGTTTCTTGACGGAAATTTTGACCGCACGTCCTTTATCATTCGTTGCGATCCATCCGTATGCCTCCGGTTTTTTCGTAACCGCCGGGCTGTGACGATGGGTAAATACCAAAACATCTGTTTCGTTGCGCAATGCGTCAAATTCATCGTTATTCATAACCATCCCGGTGTCGCAACTGGCAATAAGAAGTTCTTCATTGTTATCGATCATGTCTTTTGCCAAAAGACAGGTACATGCCTGCCCTTGGGTTAGAGCCTTTGTGCGTACAAACCTTACATCGGGGTAATATTTTGTTATTGCCTGTTCTAAGTCCGAGTTTTTATTAAAAGCCCGATCAATGCAGATAACATTCGAACCGTTGCGGTTTACTCCCGGTAAATCCATGATTGCCAGGATTGCCATAGGAACTTTTTCCCCCGTCCTTCGGTCGGTGGTTGGAATTGCGGGCTTTGGCAATTTATATCCAACGTTTTGGAAACGCATTCCGGCACCAGCCATGGGTATCACTATATTCATGAAACACACTTCCATTTCCGAACACATTCTGTCCAAAAAACATAATCCGCCAGATCCAATGGAGTCCCCCATTGACAAAATTGATCCACATTTGTCGGTACCCAAACTTTGTGCCCATCCTTCACCATGTAGTTATAGGCGAGGCTGACGTAATATTCGTTACGGACTTTATCCTTTGCTTCCATCATTTGCCTGAAGTATTTTTTCATAATAGCTCCGGATTTAAAATAGTAAATTCCCGGAGAATGCTTTGCTTTGGTTTTATCTGCCTCAAAAGAATATTTTTCGCGAATTTCTACGAGGTTGTCATCCTTATCTGTCAGGCAGGAAGCATAGACGTTTTGTTTGTATATCAGATGCGGATGGAAACCTGTATAACAGGGGACACTCCCGCTACAGGCTTTGGTTCCAACCTCATTTTTGAATTTTTCGAAGTTCCAGGTCGCAAAAAAGTCACAATAATTGACGATACAAGGTTCATGATCCGATATTTCATCGGATACCGATACAATATCACCGACTGGTCCAGATTTGTTCCAATTTCTGATTGACAAAATTTTTGCAGTCGGAACAATCCTCATCAAAAACTCTTTCATTCCGGAGATGGTATCCAAATGCTGCTGACGACAGATAAACACTATGTTCCGCTCATTCGGGTACATTCCTTCAACAATCCATTGAATAATCGGCTTTCCCTGTACTTTAATGAATGGTTTCAGTTCTTTATAACCGGCTGCGACAAATCTCGAACCACTACCCGTCATTGGTATTATGATTTGCATAATTTTTCAATTCATAAATACGAAGAGTATCATTTGGGCTCCTAATGAATACGGAAAAATCACTGTTCGTATCCAACTTTGAATAGTTACTTTTAGGTACAAGTACATACGGTATCCCCTCCGCAGACATAATAGCACGGATTTCGTCACACGTTTTATTCCAAAGGTCACGAGTTTGCATGCATCTCCGATACCATTCCCCCATGTTACGTTTGCACGAGGGTACCCCGGAAAAGGCAACATAGAGATTTCTCTGAGAGATTGCCTGTAGGTATAATAACCAGGAATCATCGTGTGCTATCTCGCATAGACACACACTGTCTTTATTCGTTTTGTTTTTATATGCTGTTGCCAGATCATGCACTTCATCTAACCACTTGTTATGGTCATGTTGCACGGGATCCAACATGATGTACGCACTAATTGCTGTCACTCCCAAACAAACAGCACAGGTGAGTAAGGAAAAAAATCCACGCTTTCCAGATTTTATTTCACGCATTCTCAGTGATATTGTAAATACGGAAAGAACAACTGACCCCTGAAGAACTAGATACATTGGTGAAAACGTTCCTTTCATGACTGCGCGAATGATCCTGACAAAACACCACGCAAAAAACAACCCATCCAGGACTCGAACGACATTTTGGGATGCGAATGTTTTTGTATTTTTTAACAGACGCCCTTCGAAGGCAATCACAGCAAAAGTTAAAAATGCCGAGCAAAAGAGAAGAATAGCATCGCGGGGTTGAGATATTTCTTGTGCACAACTAAAAATAACAAAATTTAACATTAAATATCCAGAGAAGAAAAAACCTCTTTTCCGCATTATAACTAAGCTTCTAACAGTGCTAATATGTAACCAGAGTAGTATATATTTGAGCATTCTTGCAGGTATCATGAGTGTGAAGAACGCGCTTGGTTTGATTGATTCATTGATATATATCAAAATGAATAACACGACTTCCAGGATCATAAGCATTCCGCATTCGAGCAAATGTTGCCTCCGCCTTTGATGCTCACCAGCTAAAGTGAAAAAAAGTATCGGGAAAACAAACAGCGATATGTGAAAAAAAAGTCTACAGAAATTTGTGAGAAGACCAGAGTATGCTAACGTTGTATGGGAAGGTATAGCATATAAGTATGCATGCACAAAATCGGCACTTGACAGTTCCGTTGAATCCGTCAGCAGGTTTGGAACCGCGACAATCAGCAATGCAACGATGGCAACAATAATTGCGCTATTTTCTCTTATCAATAATTTCTTTTGAGATAAACTGTCGGCAAGTGCTAACGTAAAAATGAAAACAGAACACCATATTCCTTCATGAATGTGGAACAGCGCAGCACATGCGGCACAAAGCCACGCAATCTTGTAGTTCTTGTTTTCTCCGACAAGAAATGAAACGCCCAGGAGTGCGATGCTTACGGGAGATCCGATAGCAAATGACCAAAAAGCGCTAAAAAAGAAATTAAACAATTGCCTGTGATAGCAATTGCAAAAGGCTACATAAGTAAGAATTACAGAAATAAACATCTGATGAGCCTTGTTAATGCGATAACTTATGTGTGCGATTGCTACCGCAAGCACAGCTGCTGCCAACACGCCAAATATCAAGGCAATATCGTAAAACGAACCATTGGTGAACCGCATTAACGCGGCGATTAAAGCATCAGTAATATACCTCGGAGAAATCACATCCTCGTGCATATACAAGTTCCCCTTGAAAAGATCGTGGTCATACGCATGCAACCAACCTATTGCATATAAGCTGTTTATCGAGAAACTACCTTGATTCAGCCCAAACAGGATTAAAAACGAAAAGACGAACGAGAAGAAGAACTTAAGACGATATGTATTCCTTGTAACCATTGTTTCTTCCACTCTGATTAGAGTAGTATAAAAAATCGTCCAATGAAAATACTTTATTTTTATATCAGAAAAAAGTATTGTACACTAAATCATCCATGATCCATCCGACGGCATTGATTAACACTTCCGTTGAAGTACCGGACGATGCGGTGCTCGGTGCGTTCTGCGTGATTGAACGCGGCGTTCGATTGGGGCGACGGGTGCGCATCGGAGAACATGTCGTGATAAAGACAGGGACCGTGCTCGGGGATGACGTCGAGGTGCATGCGGGCGTCGTCTTGGGGGATGATCCGCAAATCGTCGGGCAGAATTTTGATTTCGAAAGCGGTGTCTTCATCGGCGATCGAACCGTTTTGCGCGAAGGCGTCACCGTTCATCGGGCGTCGCAGACTGGTCAACAAACGCGCGTCGGAGAAGATTGCCTGTTGATGGCATATTCGCATGTCGCGCACGATACGGTCGTCGGAAATCACTGTATTTTGGCGAATTTGGTACTTTTGGCGGGATGCGTGGTTATTGAGGATTATGTTTTTCTCAGTGGCGGTTCCATGGTGCATCAATTCGTGCACATCGGCGAGAGCGCGTTTATCTCCGGCAATGCGGAAATTACGATGCACATCCCGCCGTTCGTGACGGTGTTGGGACGGAACAATATCTCCAATCTGAATCTTATCGGGTTGCAACGGCGCGGGTTTTCGTCCGCGGAGATTTCCGACATAAAGCAGCAATATCGCGCGGTGTACGGCGGCGATTCGCGTTCGTTTCAAAAAAAGGCCTTGGCGGCATTGGAAAAAGGTGAATTTAAAACCGAACGCGGGCGACAATTTTTGGAGTTCTTTACGCACCAAACGCACGATCGCGGTTTTGTGTATCCGAAAAAGAGAGGCGAATAAGAAGCAAGCAGGCAGGTTGCAGTGCGGGCGTTTTTTTGGTAAAGCAAAGCAACATGGAGACGGATTTTGATGTGATTGTGTGCGGGGGAGGGCATGCCGGGTGCGAAGCGGCGGCGATGGCGGCGAAGCGCGGCGTGTCGGTGTTGTTATTAACTTATAATTTGGATACCGTTGCCCAAATGAGCTGTAACCCTTCCATCGGCGGATTGGCAAAGGGGCATATGGTGCGCGAAATCGACGCTCTCGGCGGGTTGATGGCGGTCAATGCCGATGCAACGGCAATTCAATTTCGGGTTCTCAATCGTTCGAAAGGCAGTGCCGTGCAGGCGCCGCGCGCGCAATGCGACAAGAAATGTTATCAATTTTCCATGAAATACCGCCTGGAACGACAACCGAATTTGCGCTTATTCCAAGATGAGGTTGTTGGTTTATTGATCAAAGACGGGCGGGTGTGTGGCGTTCAAACGCGGCTAATTGGTTCGATCACATCCAAGGCGGTCATTTTGACAACCGGTACCTTCCTTGGCGGAACGCTTCATGTGGGTTCGACCTGTTTCCGAGGCGGTCGCATTGGCGATCACGCAAGCGTCGCGCTGTTGGAACAGTTGCAAACCCTGGGTTTCCGCCTCGGTTGGCTCAAAACGGGAACCCCGGCGAGGATTTTGGGGAAGACAATCAATTTTTCCGTTTGCGAAGAGCAAAAGAGCGACGAAGATCCGTGTCTGTTCGGGTTTTACGATACGCGAACCGAGGAAGATCGCGCTTCGGAAGCTCTAAACACGCCGATGACGTGGCAGCCGAATACGCGGGCGCATTCGTGTTTTGTCACTTATACGACGTCCGAAACGCACGAAATTATTCTCAAAAACCTGCAACGTTCGGCGCTCTATTGCGGCAATATCCGCGGGACGGGACCGCGCTACTGTCCGAGCATCGAGGACAAGTGTGTGCGTTTTGCGGAGCGCGAACGCCATCGGTTGTTCCTGGAGCCGGAGGGTTGCGGTACGGACGAGTGGTATATCAACGGGCTTTCAACGAGTTTGCCGATCGACGTTCAGGCGGCGATGCTGAAAACCATCCCCGGTTTAGAGAAAGCGGTGATGTTGCGCCCGGCGTATGCGGTGGAATATGCCTTCTCCGATCCGACCGATTTACTTCCTTCTCTCGAAAGCAAGCACTTAAAAGGCTTATTCTTGGCGGGGCAAATCAACGGCACATCGGGATACGAAGAGGCGGCGGGGCAGGGGCTGATTGCGGGTATCAATGCCGCCGCGAGTATTTTAGATGAAGAACCGTGCGTTTTGTCGCGCCACGAAAGTTACATCGGCGTGTTGATTGATGATTTGGTGACCAAAGGCACACAGGAGCCGTACCGAATGTTCACGGGACGCGCCGAACATCGGCTTTTGCTTAATCATCACGGCGCGGAATTGCGCCTTTTGGAAAAGTCGGAACGTTATCATACTTTGAGCGACGGGCGTTTGGAAAAGATATGCGCCAAAAAAGAAGCCGTCGATTACTGGGTGCGGATGTTGGAAACGACTTCGACGGTTGGCGGATTGACGTTTGGCGATCATTTGCGTCGCGAACAGAGCGAGGAAAATTATCGTTGCCCTGAGCTACCGCAGGCGTTTTCGGCATTGAACGAAGCCGTAAAGGAGGAAGTGCTTTACCGCATCCGTTACCGCGGCTATCTGGAACGCGAACGGCAACAGGTTGAAAAAACGCGTTATTTGGAAGCGATTACCGTACCGAAAGATTTCGATTGGAACGCAGTGCACGGATTGCGCAACGAAAGCCGTCAAAAACTCGCCTCCGTGCGCCCGATCAATCTCGCGCATGCATCCCGCATCAGCGGCGTCAATCCGTCGGATATTCAGATTTTGATGGTGGCGGTGAAAAAGCACACAGGAGCCACGAAACGGGAAGGAATGTAATACGAGTGCAAGAGTAGATGGTGAAATTTTTAATTTATAATTCTTTTTGCTAAAACAACCAGTACCGTAAAACTACCTTTTAAATCCATCAAGAACGGATCCCAGACGCACACCTCCAATTTTCTTCCGTCGATTCCGAGATCCAAAGATCCAACAATACACGACATACGATGCAATTTTACATCTATACATCAAAATACCTTTCAATACCTCTAGTGTTTCAACCTCTTTCTTTCTTTCTTTCTTTCTTTCTTGATGAACTGAGATGTTACTTCCGTCTTGATGGTGAATCGGAAAAGTCCGCATCACTTTCCAAAACATTTTCATTGTCTTCTTCGGAAGATTCTTTACCTCCCTCCGAAGCCTCTTTCGATTTTTCCTTTTCCGATGACACTTTGCTTTCGTTTGAAATAGTTGCGGTGATACGATTCTCCGCTTTGATGGCACCTTCCGCCGCCGCGTAGCTCGTTCCGCTGTAGGCACTCACCGCACCCGCGAGGGCAACCACTTTTGCCGCCGCCGATAACCCAGCGAGCTTCCCGGCAAACTCTTTTGAGATTTCTTTCGATTCCATAGGTTTTTAACTTTCCTTACGCCGTCTTTTATTCTCAGGAAAAGAAAAATCGTGTCAAGTGTTTTTTAAAGATTTTTTTTAAGATTTCGTTACTTGGATATATCGGACATGATTTTATTATTATTAAATTCTT
>DEWA01000007.1 GCA_002363035.1 Verrucomicrobia bacterium UBA3222 | reverse complement strand
AAGAGCTTACGACGTGCGTAAAGGAGAAAAATACGAAGTGCAATTGCAAAACCTGTTACGCATGCTCAGGAGACAACAGAAAAAGCCTACACGCTTTTCTCCCAAACGTATCGAGCACCTCGCAAGCTCCATAACGCTCCTTGTAAAACCGTAAAATATACCTTACATATTCAAATCTCCCTACCAGTAATCCCGCCAAGCAATGCTTTAAGGCTTGCTCGACTGTCCGAATGGTACGCGGATCTTTTACGAAAAAGACATCATATTCGGAACAAAAAGGATGTCCTGCACCATCACGACTGAATAACCAACAAAATCCTCTGTCTTTCATCAATTTCGCAATTTCATCCAACGTATGTTCACCTTCGTAAAACGGAATGGTTCTCGTTTCCACGTAAATTCCCGTCGCATTCTCCCAAAGCGCATCGCTCATCGAAGCCAAAACTTCATACTCAACACCGTGAATATCGGTCTTAATAAAATCAAACACTTTATCGTCTCCAAGCAGATCGTCGGGAGTTTTCACCTGAATAGGAACGCGTCTGCCGGTATCGCGATACAAATCTATGTGGAAACCGTAATCATCAAGCAACGCCTTATTCACTCGTTTGATCGACGAACACAACGGATTTAAGACGTGAAGAACAGCCTCGCCTGTGTATCCGGCAACGCCTTCGGCGAAGATTTTCTCGTATTCACCAGATTGCTCAACCGTTCCGCCTCCTCCTCGTCAGGTTCAACACCAACGGCACTCGCATTTTTAAGATACCGTAGCGGCGCAAAAACAGCGGCTTCTTTTAAACCGTTGCGTGAACCCAAATCCAACAGACGAACAAACGTATGAGGAGAAACATAGCGATTCCATAAAGAAATCCACCGATGCTCATACAATCTCCTGCAGGAAAAAGGTATGACAGGTACTGTTTTCGAATATCTAAATAATCTCTCGAAAAACATAATCTTATAAAATCATCTTACGGTACAATATCATGGGGTTAAAAGTCAATAAATGGCATGTAACATCTCATAATTATACTATCACTTTTGTATTGTTAAAAACATTCAATTTTGTTTCAATAAGTGCACTTAATAATGCCAACGACATAGATATGCCTTCTCAGAAAAACTCGATCCCTTGTTCAACTGTTTGCGATCCCACCGAAATCAACCGTCAATACCGCTATTGGCGTTTTCGGCTGACGTATGCGCTGATTGTCGGCTACGCCGCATACTATCTGGTGCGGCAGAATTTCACAATGTTGCGTACGTCCGACAAGTGTCCCTTTTCGATGGAGGCGATCGGTTGGGCGTTTTCGGCGTTCTCCGTCGTCTATGGTGTCTTTAAAATGGTGGCGGGCTCGATTTGCGATCGCTCCGATGCACGTTTGTTTATGCCCGTCGGATTGGCTTTGGCGGCGTGTTGCAGTCTGTTGGCGGGTTGTTGGGAATCGTCCGTCGTTTTCGGCATTCTGTACGCAGTGAATGCCGTTTTTCAATCCATGGGGTGGCCGTCGGTATCGCGCACCCTCACGCAATGGTTCGGACCGCAGCAAATCGGCACGCGCTGGGGTATCATCAACTGTTCGCACCAAATCGGTTCGATTGTGGTGCTTGTCGGTGGTGCAAAGTTGTTGGAATACGGCAGTTGGCGTTTGCTTTTCATTATTCCGGCAATTATCAGCCTTCTCTTCAGCCTTTGGGTCTGGGAACGGTTGCGCGATACGCCGGAATCCATCGGTCTGCCGTCCGTCGAGGAATTTGAACATTTGCCGGTTGTAAAAACGGAAACTTCGGAGGATGCGAGCGACGAATCGTTCGGACAAATGTTTCGCAATCACATTTTGCACAACGGTCGCCTGTGGCTTGTGTGCATCGCGAATTTTTTTGTCTATTTTGTGCGATCGGGACTGCTCTGCTGGGGACCGGTACTCATCGTCCAAACGCAGAAGTGCACCGTCATGGAAGCCGGATTGAAGTTTGCCGGAACCGAAGTCGGCGGTTTGTTCGGCGGTCTGTTTATCGGCTGGTTCACGGATAAATTCATGCATACGAAGCGCGGTTTGTGCGGGTGCCTCATGATGATGCTGATGGGTGTCGTGATGGGATTTTATTGGGCATGCAACACCGTTTGGCAAGAAACGCTCGGGCAAATTTTCGTTACCTGCCGTTGGGTCGATTACCTCTTTTGGTTTTGCGTCGGCTTCTTCGTCTACGGCTCGCAGGTGCTCGGCGGGTTATCGGGTGCGGAATTCGGTTCCAAGAAAGCCGCGGCAACGGGTGCGGCGATGACGGGCACTTTCGGGTATCTGGCGGCATCCGCCAGCGGCATCGGTCTTGTCAAACTCTCCGATGTGTACGGTTGGCAGTCGGTGTACTTAACATTTCTCGTTGCTTCTTTTCTCGGCGGTTTATTCTTTATGCTGACGCTGAAAAAGCCCAAACAGGGAAGGCGTTAGCGGGTTGGATTGCGTACAGGGATTGTCTGTTATCCATTTATCCCGGTCTCCGCTCCCAATTTCATCACGATTTTCCAATGCGATCTTCTAAGCTACGACGCACCGAATCTTCATCTTCGCGTTTGTTGTTCCAAAGGCATCTACATTCGATCCTTAGCGCACGACATCGGCGCAAAACTTAACTGCGGCGGGCATTTAGCGCAATTACGCCGCACACACAGCGGCATTTTCTCCGTCGATCGAGCCGTTCCGCTCGATGCGTTGCTTGAAGAGCCCGCGTTATTGAGGCAGTATCTTGTACCGGCGGAAGATTTTAACGGGCAATAATAAAGAGAACTCTCGCAAATTTATTGCTCCGCTTTACTTCTTAATGTCTTTTTCCCTTGCCCTCCGCTTTTATTTAGTATAAAAGCATCCTAGAGTCCTAAAACATCTCTTCAGCCGTAAGAGACGGACGGTTCCTTTTTGTATCCCTACCTCCACTTCTATACCCTCCGCAAGTTTTTTTTAAAAAAGTGTAAAAAAGCTTGACAGAAAAAACCTCTCTGGTGTTAGAGAGGATGTCGGAAAATTGTTCTGATTTTTGTTGTTTCGCCGATGCCGGCGAAATTTGTCGACCGGATGTGCGAAAAAATGACGGACTTATAACCGTCGTTGCGGAAAACACCCGTAAACGGGATTGTTTTTCTTACCGAAGAGAAAAAGACGGCCATATCGTCTTCGAGCAATTTGAAACCGGAAAGGTTATGCGTTTGCTCATCGTTACGCATGACGCCTTCCGATTTTACCTCGGAAGCTTCCTTATTGAATGCGACCGAGAGGATATAATCACCCTTTGCCGCGGTGACGTGCATGCAAATTTGCATGTTCATGCCGATACGACCGTTGAGATCGAAAAAGGGCAAAAAACTCACTGCAAACAACTTCGTGCTCCAAAATGCACACAACTTCTTGATTAACAGAACCATTATCGCGCAATCCATCGTCATCAAAAATTGCGGAACCGTTAAAGGCGGTTCCGGGGAAACTTGTTCGCATAACGGATATTTTATGGAAAATCTATGTCTGAATCTATGAATAAATATCATAAATGTATACAGGAACTCGGCAGATCTATGCCGGGTTGGGTTAAGGTCGGAGCGCTCGCCATGGGCGTCGGCGTAGGTATGGGTGGTGTCCACGTGCCGGGAGGAGGGCTGAGTAAGATCTGGGCCGGAAATTGGCATATTACGGTAAGTAAGGATGGGGCGAACGGAAAAAAAATAGAGGTTAGGGATGCAGAGGAAAATGTGTTGGATGAGGTGAGGTATGCAATAGTCAAGGATGAAATCAATGGACATTATAGGATGGAGGTTATCCAATCGTCTTTTATGACTGTCATAAATTCGTTTGTTACCGATAACACGGGGCGAGTGTTTTTCGATGTGGGGACTTTTCATTTTGCCAGTGGTAAGGGTGATCGTCTTGAAATTAGCGGTGGTTCGAAAGATGATAGTTTATATGTGTGCAACACAGATGTTTTGGTTCGTGATGGTTTAAAAGCTTCGATTTTTTGTGTAGAGCGTTGTAATTTTTTTGAAAATCTTTCGGAAATATCCGCAGATGTTGTTGTACTTGGACGGTGCACGAAGTTTCGTAACTATATTTTATCTTCGGATGTGCTTTGCCTCTTTGAGGCGTGTGTAGAGAATCGTGGAAAGATAACCACTAGGATTTTAAACTATAAAGATACAGGAAAAATCGTAAATGTTGGAGATGGTATATTATCTTTGCGAAATAATACTAAGTTTTCTCTTCTTAGTCGATTAGATTGGTCTTCCTCTAGCGGTACTATCCAAAGAGGCATTACTGGTATTCCTAATGCAGGATGGTTGACATACGATGAAAAAGGTAGTGTGCCTTTTTTTAATGCCAAAGGTGATGTTTTTATGGAAGAGGATGGTAATGTGCCATTTGTGCATTTTCGCAATACGGGGGATTGGTATTTTTTTGCCTTTTTACCTATCACCAACGGAAAGGATCTTTGTGTAGCGAGTTATCCTTTGTTACAAGTACGCAATGGCAAAGATTCTCTATTATATGAAACGATCGGGTATACGCCTAAATTGACAAGTTACGTTAATACGATTTTTGTGGGTAAAATATCCTTAAAAGAAAAGGATGATTTGAAATGCAGGTTTGCATTTACAAGGGCATGTGGTTCTTACGGTGGTTCTGTTGTTGTTGGGGTGGATGTAGGCGAATCAATCGTTTATTTACTCCCAAAGGAAAAGACAGTAGAGTAATTTTTTTGTATAAATGTTTATGAAACTCTTTCGTTTGTGTTGTCTTTGTTGGTGTGTTTCGTTGCTGGAGGTGACTGAAGGTTTTGCGGGAAATGATGGAGAAACTGTTGAGCATAGATATAAAGGGGGTGCATTTGTGAAGGGTGTTCGCCCGCTAACGACATCTCAAGATGGGGCGTATGTCTTGGGGATGGAAAAGGTTGGTGATATAAACGTTTTTTACATAAGCGGTCCTGAAGGTTTGTGTGGGATGACTTGCATAAGAACATTTCCAGATAATAGACACTTGCACATTATATCGGTAGGTGATATACGAAAGAACCATATTATGCCGGAGTATTATGCGGATCTGATGCTTCGAATGCCACGAAAGTGTCCCATTGATTTTAGTTGGATACACCAGCACGACGGGGTGTATTTTAAACTTGGTAATCAACGTGTAGTGCGCGTAGAGGCTGGAGGTAAATGCGTAGTGATAAATGATAATCCTCCGTATGAGGCGTTTAAGGGGGCAGGTATTTATGCCAATTTGGATAAACAAAACCAGCTCGTGTATACTTCTGGTTCGTCGGCGGGTGGCGTGATACAATACAACAGTATACCGCAGATAGGGATAGGAAATAATTCTCGGGATAAACAGGAAAAGAAGGATAAACAGGAAAAGAAGGAAGGTGAGGCAGGGAAAGAGAAAACAGTTGAATCAAAGAAAGAGTCGAAGGAGGGGGAAATCGAGGTTAATCCTGATCTCGCAGAACAGTTGCCTGAAAAAGTTGATGCCAAGGACTTCATAAATGCTGTGAAAGACAAAAATGGCGAAAATCTGTTTGACAACGGTGCCTAATTGCCTGTTGCAGACATCAAAATCGATGGTTTTCGTAAAGAAGAGGCGGCAAAGGAGGTCGATATTCAGCCTGTAACATCGAATGAACCCCAGGTCGCCACGGAGACAGAAAAGCCCTCGGAAACTCAAGAACCGGCTCGTTCGGTAGAAGAGAGTCCACTGGAAACACCGATGGAATCGCCATCCGTTGGAAATGAAACACCTTCTACACAGCAGATGCTTCAGGAAAGTTCAAGTGAATCGTCTGAACTTCGGGATTCTTATGTCAAGGATGAACCTGTAACATCGAATGAACCCCAGGTCGCAAGAAGAGCCGATCGTAGCCGCTGAAAACTATGTTGAAAACGATCAAAGCAGTCGGGGTTTTCTTGATGAAATTCAATCGGAAAGAGCAAGTTCCGCGTCGTTAACTGATTCAGTAAGCGAGGGTTTGGGCGAAAATTCTTCCGTTCGTGATGATCTTGAAAAGGATTTTAATTCTTCGTCCGAACAATCGGATATCTCGTTTTTAAATGGACGGTTCGGGCAGCAAAATGAATTTGAAGGAGGAAGTTTGATGCCGAATAGCAGTGATAGGATGGAGCCATATCATTATGATTCACGGCACCATGAGCTGAGGGAAATCAATGTTCAACATGCGGAAGTTCCGAGTGCCTGGAGTGAGCGTCCTGATTTTGCTTCGAGCCCGACAGTTTCGTCTGCTTTGTTTCAGGTGGGTGGTATTAATAATAGTCCTAATTTTCCGTTAACAGACAGTAAAATGCCTTTAAAACAAAACGGAGCTGGGCATTCGAACGGATTTCCGCGGCTTGTTGAAAAAGGTGGTAAAAAATGGTTGGTAGTCGATGCACGCAAAATCTTTGTGCGAGCAGATCAGGCTCCGGCGAGTATGCAATTGGCTGGTGTGTCACAAGATACAAAGGAGCTGGATGTGCCCTCGCATGGAGAAAGTACGAGTGCGTCTGAGGTTTTTTTCATGCATGAGACCTCAACCAGCATTACTTTGGGGCATTGTTTTTATACGTATATTTCCATGCCAAAGGGAATGGTGGCGCCTGAGAGAGTTGAGGCTTTGTTTGTGCCAGGCGTGAGGTAATAACAAGAACCATTGGTTGAAGTTACAAAGGGTGTACGCAATATGCGCACCCTTTGTTCTTTTATATTTTGCTTTTTGGATAAATTTCTTCTGTTTTTTGTGTCAATTTTAGTGAAAAAGGGAATCTATTCTGGCTTAGGCGATTTGGCTTTTAAAAACATTTGCATTTGTGAAGTGAATTTCGAAATTTTACCTCAAATTTTTCTCGTCTCGGATGGCAACTTCATTGCCTCACCTTTTCTCGATAATCCAGCTACTTTATTCGGAATTTTAAGAACATGCCTGAGTATAGTCAATGATATTAGTTTTGCGAAAGCCAAATAAATCGTCACAAATGAACGTGTACCAAACAACCTACACGATAGTGTAACTTTTATTCCGCAACATTTGTCCCCACTCGTATCGCCCGATACCCGCATTTTCTGGTAACAGTCATAATTTGTAATACGTACGCCAGCGGTAGACGTTCATCCGCCCGCAATAGAAGAGCATCATTTTTTTTCTTCGAAAACACTTGTTCCAGTTGTGAAAAATCGTACGGTCTGTGATGAAAAAAAAGGCGTTTATCGGCATCGACAATCAAAATATCATCAACCGGGAGCGCGGTTCCGTATGCCAAAGCAATCGAAGTTTTCGGCAATTGCAATTGTATTCCGGGCGGACAAAGCCATCGCGAGTTTAACAGAAGCAATCCGAAAGCCAATACAAGCAAGTTCATGTACGGCACCCATTGCAACGACAAGGTATTTGCTTCGGAGAGTTCCAATTGTGCATTTAAACCCAAGGGTTCCAGGCTGTTAACGGCTTTCATCAAAAATTTCTCCTTTTTTAAAAAACAATATCTTAATAAATAACGACATTTCTCGTCATTTTTTCGTTGCAAACTCCGTATGCCGCTCGGTACTCCGCGCGGTTTTCGTATTCACGACCGTAGACGGAATAATCGACATTTGCATGAATGATTTGCTTTTTAAAATTCTCCAAATCGCCTATCGATTCGGGCTTCGGATATTGACAGTAATACATTACCCCGAAGGAGCCCAAAAGTACGAACAATACCCACAAAATTTTGCTCTTCATATATTTTTAACCTTCGGAAGTTTCTGCTGTTTCTTCTTTTTTTACACAGGTTGTTTTTTGAAAAAACAGCAACCATTCACCGGCAGTCCATTCCAAATCGAAAATCAGCAATCGTACGCGACCGTTTAGAAAATGATACGCGACGGTGAACAGTAACCGTTCCGAGAGCCCGACCAACGTCACTGCCAACGCGGAGGCAAACAGCGGCGCAACGCTTGTCAGGTATGTGTACGCCTGCAATTCGCCCAACCGCCAAAAACCTTTCAGAAGAAAAAAAACGGTTCCGATGAGTCCGACCAACGGCGCAATTTGTCCCATCATGTGCAACGATTCAATGCGTTTGCGCAACATCGGCAGTTCCAACAGGGCGTGTTGCCGCAGCATATCCTTCAAAACCAACGGCGGTTCGGAGCGATGCAACAGCGCCGCCCGCGTCAATCGCGCCACCGCACACGGCGTCTGTTCGCACACCGACAGCGCTTCTTCATACCGTGACGCTTTGAGTAAATTTTCAACGCCGCTCACAAAGCGTTTCGGTTGAATGCGTCCTTTATGAAGAAAAATCAGACGTTCGGTAAAAAATAAAAGCCCGAAAACCGCCAGCAGTCCGAGCGGATAAAGGAAAACATCGATGGTTTGTGCGAGTTCCCGCATGCATCATTCCCGCGCTTCCGACGGTCGATACACCACCGGTCCCCACAGCTTGTCAGCCCAGTTGGTCGGGATCGGCGCCTCATTTTGAATGGCTTCCAGGCGCGCTTCGGCAATCTTCGCGGCTTCCGATTCCGGCGCCGCCAACCGCACTTCGCGGTAAAACGGAACCGCGCCGTCCGGATAATGCCGACGAAAATAGTAAAAGTCTCCAAACCTTAAGCGACCTTCGGCATACACTTCCCGCGCTTCCGCCAATCCGTCCCGCGCATCTTCGATTTCCTCCGTTAAATCGGCGCGCCGACCGAACAGCAGAATAAAATTTTCGTAGGCGTCAATCGCGCGTTTCGCCGGTTGCGGATCGTTTTCGGGGCGCCGCACCATCGACAAATACACATCCGCCTGAAATAAATATGCTTCATGGATTCGCTCCCAATCGGCGTAATCTTCAATCAGCCGATCCAGCGTTTCAATTGCCTTCGCCGGCTCCTTGTCGGCAGACTGTAACTCCGCGATGTACAAAAGTGCTTTCGGTGCATCGGCGGAACGCGGCGAATACTTCACGACCGACCGAAAACAGTCGATTGCCGCCTTCGGATCTTTAAAAAACGAAAGCACCTTGGATTTCTCTTTTGCCCGTTGATACTGCTCCGTCAAACGACACGCCACTTCAAATTCCGCCCGCACGACGGCTTCGTAATCGGCGTAATCGACGTAGTTTTTCGTCACAAACGAAAACTTTTCGAATGCCGATTCGTACTGCCCGCGCTCCGCCAATCCGCGACCCCATTCATAGAATGCCGTCGGTGCCGCATCGGTCTCCAAAAAATGTTTGGTAATCGTTTGATAATACTTACACGCCTTGCGCCACGCACCGTCCGCTTCCGCTGTCCGCGCTTCCTCCAGCAGCTCCGCCGCCTGCCGTTCGCGCGCTTCGCATTTCATCGCAATCTGCTCGGGCGGAACGTCATTTTTGACGGTTTTGCAACCGCCGAGAAAGAGGAGAGACAAGAGGAGGAGAAGTGAGAAGGATTTCACTGAAAGTAAGGGTAGGGGGAAGAAGAGGGGTTGTCAATTTTGGAAGTGCGATGTGGTGCCTTTCGGATATTTCTATGAAACTCTAAGGCTAACTGAGTGGCAACAGGTGTGAATCGGTTTGTTCAATTAGGGATTAAGATCCATTTATCAGTTTTTTCAATGAGCAAATCTTCTTCGCCAGCCAAGTAGGTTGGTTGTGTTCACAATGGTTAAGAACTGCCCACTGAATATCTTTTCTCTTGCCAACCCTCCCTCTCCCCTCTCACCCTGAAAACGTCCGTGGGGAGTTAGCTCAGTTGGTTAGAGCATCAGCTTGACATGCTGGGGGTCATCGGTTCGAGTCCGGTACTTCCCACCACTTTACGGCGAATCGGTATTTGGTATAATGGATTGCGGTTATTGTAATGGTGTATTTGCAGTGTGCGCTTCGTCGTAAGTTTTGGTTTTTATGACCCTTTGGCGTTGGGTAATCGCGTTAGCGGCTTATGTCGGGATTTTGGCGATTGCGGCGGGATTGGTGCCCGTTGTTTATCTTTTGGTTGGTGCTTGCGATAATTTTTTCTCGGTCGATTGGCTCCGTTATTTGGCAAACAAACCGCTCGAATGTTACGTTGACCGCCTGCGGGTAATTGTCGGGTGCATCGTCGTTATCGTCGCCGTACGCAGATCTCCGAAGAAGTACCGTTGGAATTTGCGCCGCGGGGTTTGGAGTTACATCGGGACGTTTCTTTTCGGAATTTTCGTCTGGATGACGTTGTTTTTTGTCATAAAAAGCTTCGTTTCGGACATTAAAATTAACGCGACGTCGAATGCGGGCGTTTTGTTGCAGGCATTTATCGCGGGATTGTTGCTCGCGACGGCGGAGGAAATAATTTTCCGCGGCTTTTTATGGGATTTTGTGCGCAACGGTCGGCAAACATTCGAGGGCATTTTCCCGTTGGCATTTATTTTTGCGCTTTTGCATTTTTCGCACTGCGATGCCGGCACCGATCCGAATGTTCTTATCCAAAGTTTCCAGTGCGCATGGCATTCGATTACGGATATTCCGCAACGCTTTGTCTTGGAATTTTTCCTGTGCGTTTTTCTGTTGAGTCTCCTCCTTTGCGGGTTGCGTATGCAAACACAAACGCTTTGGGGTTCAATCGGTTTCCATCAGGGATTGATTACGACGTTGTTTGTGCTTCGCAAATGCGTCCGTTATCCCGAAATTCCGACTTCGCGTTTTTGGGGAACCGGAAGACTTACCGACTCTTGGTTCGTTGTGATTGCACTTTGTTGTCTGTGCGTTTGGATGTTTTGGCGAACGAAAAAGCAGGCATTCTCACTGACGAAAACACCATAACCTGCTCCGCAGGAAGAAAACGAAAAGAAAAAATTGTACTTTCTATTTATGAGGAGATGCTCCGACAGGTTGTTCATTCCGCCTGCCGAGGGTGTCGACAAAGCCGTCGGCTTGGTGTGGCATCGGAAAAAATTGACGGGCATATCGTTTCGTGTTCCGACATCAATCGTTTCGACGGTCGGCTTAACGGTTTATACGGCAAAACCAATTCTGTACAAAGTAATCGATCAAAAGACGAAAGACACCTCCGAAGGTTCGTTGAAGCGAGATTTTGGATAAAATCAGCTCAGCCTTCGCTTATGAAACCAACGGCGCACGTACGGCAGCATGCAAAACCGATTTCGTTTTTTCACCGCACCCGTCAAACTTGTCTTTCGGAGCCGACCTCAAACGAAAAAAGGTTGCAGGCATCGAAGCACATCGTATAATGACAATGTGGCGAAAGGTTTTCTGTCGGTATTGGTGTTCTGTTTATGCGTCACAAACGCGCACGCCGGCGTTGCCGTCAGTCCCAAGCCCTATGTTTTGGGTTCCGTCGCGGGTTTTCCGATCACCAACGGCATGATCTATACATGGGTGATTTCGTTGGCGATTATTCTCATTGTGCGGGCGTTGATTCGAAAGCCGCGGTTGATTCCGACCAAAGGACAGACGGTGGCGGAAACCGTCATCGAGGGCATTTATAACCTACTGACGCCCATCGTCGGTAAGCGCGTCGCGAAGCAGGCATTTCCGATTTTAATCGGCTTTTTCGTGTATATTTTAATGCAGAA
Source organism: Verrucomicrobia bacterium UBA3222 (assembly GCA_002363035.1). GTDB lineage: Bacteria > Verrucomicrobiota > Verrucomicrobiia > Opitutales > UBA9783 > UBA3222. The sequence goes on along the minus strand of DEWA01000007.1, from coordinate 13,342 downwards.
CTGGAGCGGTCTGTTGCCGGGTGTCGGCACGATCGGCACGTTTAAAGAAGGGCATTTTACCTACTTCTTCCGTCCGTCCAATGCCGATTTGAACGCCACGCTGGCGTTGGCGATTGTTTCCATGGCGGTTTGGGCGTGGCTGGTGCTTAAAAACGAGGGCTTCGTCGGCGCGGTAAAGCATATTTTCGGAAACAAAGCCGATCGCAGTGAACTCTCGTTCGGCATTTACGCGTTGCTGTTTTTCGTTTTTCTGAGCGTCGGATTTATCGAGTGTATTTCGATTTTGTTCCGTTTGGTCTCGCTGTCCTTCCGTCTGTACGGCAATGTCTTCGGTGGCGAAAATCTCATCAATAACATCATGGCATTGGCACCGTGGACGAAATATCTGTTGCCGGTACCGTTTTACTTTCTCGAAATCCTCATCGGCGTCGTGCAGGCATTGGTGTTCACGCTGTTGGTCGCCGTCTACATCGGCAGTATCTGCAATCACGGCGAAGAGGAAGCGACGGAAGGCACTTTGAAGGTTTAAAATTATGATCATGGAAATCACGGGTATGACGGGAGACATCGGACGCGGTTTAACCGCCGCCCTCGGTTGTCTGAGCGCGGCGGTCGGTGTGGCGATCATCGGCATGAAGGCGGTGGAAATGGTGGGTCGCAATCCCGGCGCGTCGGGTAAGGTGCTGGTGCAATCCATTCTCGGCATGGCGTTGGCGGAAGCGATCGCCTTTTATTCGCTCTTCCTTTACCAGGGCTAAACGCATCGTCCGATACCGTTATGATCGGATGTTTGCTTGAGATTTCCGGCAACAGCGGCGGCAATGCCGTAACACGTCTGGCGGAGACGTTCGGCGTACAGACGGAGCTGTTGATTGCGCAGATCGTCAATTTTTGCCTGGTGACGTACCTGCTGTACCGTTTCGCCGTCAAACCGACGCTGAAAACGGTCGAAGCGCGCCAAAAGAAAATCGAGGAAGGTCTGCGTTTCGCCGAAGAGATGAAAGCCAAGCAGGCTTCGGCGGAACGGGAACGTCTGGAAGTTCTCAAGAAGGCGCAGGCGGATGCCCAGGCGTTATTGGCAAACACCAAAGCGGAAGGCGAGCGTTATTTGGCGGAACAAAAGAAGGCGGCAGAAGAGAAGGTTTTGCAACTGACGGAGCAGGCGCGTCACGCAATGGAGGGCGAGCGTTCGGCGATGTTAAAGGAAGCCAAAGGTGAAATCGTGACGCTGACGGTTGAAACGACGGAACGCCTTTTAAGCGGCATTCTGACGGATGAGATGCGCGCCAAACTCAACGAGCAGGCGGCGGCATTATTGGCTCAATCAAAAGACGAACATGGAACGCAAGCATAAGGTTTTACTGAAGTATCTGGCGCGGTTGACGTTCGAAGGTGCCGAGGAGGATTTAAAGGAGCGCATTCGTGCGATTGCGGAGTTCCTGATACAGCGGTATCCGCGCGATGCAAAAGCGTTTCTGACGCAATATGAACGCTCCCTGAAGGAAGTTTTTTCCGAACGCTATGCGACCGTAATGTATGCGGGTATCTTTCGGGATCAATGGTTGCAGGATTTTTTGGAAACCAAGCGTCTTTCGGAACGCCGCTCGGAAAAAAAGGAATGTCCCGAGTTATTGGGAGGGTTTAAAATTCGCGTCGGCGATACCGTTTGGGACTGTTCGCTGAAAGGGCAGCTGAACGCGCTTAAAGAAACATTCACGCCATGAGTACCGTTTTATCGGATATTAAAGATGCCATTCGCACGTTCGAGAAAAAGCCTTTAACGGCGAACGTCGGGAAGATTATTTCGCTCGCCGATTCCGTTGCGAAGGTCGAGGGACTCTCGGACGTTATGTATAACGAAACGGTCTCCTTCCCGCACGGGGTCTTCGGAATTGCGCTCAACCTGGAAGAGGACGAAGTCGGCGTCGTGCTGTTGGGTGACACGTCGCAACTGAAAGTCGGCGACGAGTGTAAAACGACCGGAAAGTTGCTTTCGGTTCCCGTCGGGAAAGGCTTGTTGGGACGTGTGGTCGATGCGCTCGGACAACCGATCGACGGCAAAGGCGCTATTGTGGCGGACGACCGTTACCCGGTGGAAAAGATTGCCCCCGGGATTATTACACGACAATCGGTCGATCAGCCGCTCCAAACGGGCATTTTGTCGGTAGATGCCATGTTCCCGATCGGACGCGGTCAGCGCGAGCTGATCATCGGCGATCGTTCCACGGGCAAAACAACCCTCGCGCTGGATGCGATTTTACACCAAGCCGAGCTCAATCGACAAGGGTTGGCGGAAAATGATCCGAATTTCCGACCCGTTTATTCGATTTACGTCTGCATCGGGCAAAAAAATGCCACCCTCGCGCGCACCTTGAAAGTTCTTGAGGATCACGGTGCGTTGGAATACACGATCGTCGTTTCGGCACCCGCTTCCGACAATGCCGCCAATCAGTACATTGCACCCTACGCCGGAACCGCCATGGGCGAGTATTTTATGCAAAACGGCATGGATGCGCTCATCGTGTACGACGACTTGTCCAAGCATGCAGTGGCGTACCGGCAAATTTCGCTGGTGTTAAAGCGTCCTTCGGGGCGCGAAGCCTATCCCGGCGATGTTTTTTATCTCCATTCGCGTTTGCTGGAACGTTCCGCGCGCCTCAATAAAGACTACGGCGGCGGCTCGTTGACGGCGTTGCCGATCATCGAAACGCAAGCCGGCGATGTTTCGGCATACATTCCGACAAACGTCATTTCCATCACCGACGGTCAGCTGTTCCTTGAAACCGATTTGTTCAATCAGGGACTGCGGCCGGCAATCTCGGTCGGTATCTCCGTTTCGCGCGTCGGTTCGGCGGCGCAAATGAAAGCGCTCAAATCGGTTGCCGGTCAGCTGAAACTGGAAATGGCGCAGTATCAGGAATTGCAGGCATTTATGCAGTTCGGTTCCGATTTGGATGCCAGAACCCGTCAACAGCTTGAGCGCGGACAGCATATTCTGGAACTTTTAAAGCAGGGCGTGCATGCGTCGCGTCCCGCCGAGTTACAGGTTGTGCTTCTGTGGGGGGCGCAACAGGGGCGTTTTGATAAAATTCCGCTTGCGGATATGCCGGCAATGCTTCAACGGCTTTCGGAACATTTCTTAACTTTAAAGAAAGATCTGCTTGCGCGCCTGCGGAAAGAAAAGGTGCTTTCGGAGGTACTTGTTAACGAACTAAAAGAGGTCTTCGACACGTGGGAGAAAGCGAACCTTCCTCAAAGCGCATGAAGGGAAGACAATCGAAGGTTTCTGTAAGCTTTTTCGCCTTTACGCAAAAGGCGACGGCAATGCGGGAGTGATATATGAAGGGGATGCGGGAAATTCGGACGCGCATTCGGGCGGTGAAGAACACGGCTCAGATTACGCGTGCGATGGAATTGGTCGCATCATCGAAGATGAAAAAAGCGCAGGACGGTGCGCTCGGAAGCCGCACCTACGCCTGTGAATTGGCGGCATTGTTGCACGCCGTAACGCAACAGGTTTCGTTGGAGAACCTGCATCATCCGTTTTTGGAAGCGCGTCCCGTCGAACGGCGCGGAGTTTTGTTCATCACGCCCGACAAAGGGCTTTGCGGTTCCCTGAACCAGAATTTGATGAAAGCCGTTCTGCGCCTGCCGAAAAATACGCAATTCGTGGCGGTCGGCAACAAAGGCATGCAGTTTTTGTCCCGTTGCAAAATGCATGTGTTGGCGCATTTTAATTGCCCCGATCGCATTCGGTTTCGGCAGGTGCAGGCAATCGTTCATTTTCTTGTTGATGCTTTTTCCGAAAAAAAGATCGATACCGTCGAAGTCCTCTATCCGCGCTTCAAAAATACGCTCGTACAGGAAACCGTTCTGCGCTCTTTGTTGCCGATGACGGATTTCGAAACGGAACTGCAACGCTTATACGAATGGATGGGTGTCGAACGTCCGCAGATGAATGCAAACGATACGGAATTTATCATCGAGCCGGACGGAAAAGAGATTTTGGAACGCCTGCCGTTATTGTTTTTAAAGAAAACGCTCTACCAAATTTTACTGGAAGCCAAAGCGTCGGAACACAGCGCGCGCATGGTGGCGATGAAGGGTGCCACCGAGAACGCGGAAAATTTAATTCACACGTTGCAATTGGAGTACAATAAGGCGAGACAAGCCGGCATTACGCAGGAAATTGTCGAACTTGCCGCCGGGCAACAACGAAACTGAGAAATATGGAAAACACGGGTACGATTGTTCAGGTCATCGGCGCGGTTGTCGATGTACAGTTTGATCCGCAACGCATTCCGGCGATTTACAACGCGCTGGAAGTTTTTTTGAAAAGCGACGACGGTTCGACGAAGCGTCTCGTTCTGGAAGTTCAGCAACATTTATATGAAGGCTTGGTGCGCGCCGTTGCCATGTCCTCCTCCGACGGTCTCAAACGCGGCATGAAAGTGACGGATACGGGAAAACCGATTTCGGTTCCCGTCGGCAAAGCGGTTCTGGGGCGTATTTTAAATGTTATCGGAGAACCGGTGGATAACCGCGGATCGGTTGAAGCGGAAGCGCACTTACCCATTCACCGCAATCCGCCGGGGTTGACGGAGCAAAGCACCGAAGCGAATATTCTGGAAACCGGCATCAAGGTCATCGACTTAATCTGCCCCTTCATCAAAGGCGGTAAGGTCGGTGCGTTCGGCGGTGCCGGCGTCGGGAAAACCGTCATCATCATGGAGTTGATCCAAAACATTGCGATGGCGCACGGCGGCTATTCGGTGTTTGCCGGCGTCGGTGAACGATCGCGCGAAGGCAATGATTTGTACCACGAAATGACGGATGCCAAGGTCATCGATTTGGAACACCCCGAGAATTCCAAGGTTGCCCTGGTGTACGGTCAGATGAACGAACCGCCGGGTGCTCGCATGCGCGTCGGTCTGACGGGTTTGACGCTCGCCGAATACTTCCGCGACACTTATCATCAGGACGTTCTGCTGTTTATCGACAACATTTTCCGTTTCTCGCAGGCCGGTTCCGAAGTATCCGCGTTGCTGGGACGATCGCCGTCTGCGGTCGGTTACCAGCCGACGCTCAGTCAGGAAATGGGACTGCTCCAGGAGCGTATTACCTCCACCAAACAAGGCTCTGTAACTTCCTTCCAAGCTGTGTATGTTCCGGCGGACGATTTGACGGATCCGGCTCCCGCCAACACCTTTGCGCATTTGGATTCGACCGTCGTGTTGGATCGACGCATCGCATCTTTGGGACTTTTCCCGGCCGTCGATCCGCTGGCGTCGGGTTCACAGGCACTGGATCCGGCGATTGTCGGCGAAGAGCACTTTACAACGGCGCGGCGCGTCCAAACCATTTTGCAACGCTACAAGGATCTGCAGGACATTATCGCGATTTTGGGCATCGACGAACTTTCTGCGGAAGACAAATTGACCGTTGCGCGGGCGCGAAAAATTCAAAAGTTCCTGTCGCAACCGTTCCACGTAGCGGAGGTGTTTTCGGGCTTGAAAGGCAAATATGTCAGAACCGCCGATTGTATTAAGGGCTTTAAGCGCATTTTGGACGGCGAATTGGACGAAATTCCCGAAAACGCCTTCTACATGAAGGGCACCATTGAGGATGTTTTGGAAGCTGCCAAGGCGTAAGGGGAACGCGACTGAAAGCATAAGGCGGAGCACTTCGATGCGCTTGAAGAAAAGCAAAAAAGACGAAACCGTCGCGGGTGACAGAGCCCTGAGCGTAACCGATAACCGATCGATATTATGGCATTTCAACTGAAAATCATCATTCCCGAGCGCGTGGTGTACGAAGGCTCGGTAACTTCCGTTGTATTGCCGACGGCGACGGGTGAAATCGAAATTTTGGATCATCACCTGCCGATCATCGGAATTTTGGAAGCGGGAACGGTTTTTTATACCGAAAACAACGTTGCCGTCCCCATCGCCGTCGATACGGGTTTTTTCAAACTTGCCGACAACACATTGCTTCTTTTGACCGAAGCGGCGATTGATGTCCAAAGCGTGGATGAGGCGTCCATTGATGCGGCGGTGCAACGCGCGCAGGAAGCCTTGGAGAAGGCAAAACACGAAAAGCAGGTTGATGAGGAAGAATTGGAGCGCCTGGATAAGCTGTTGCGTTTCAGCATCGCCCAAAAGCTTACCAAGCAGGCAAAACGGTCATGACGCCGTTCGAAACAACCGTCCGCGTGCGTTACGCCGAAACCGACGCCATGGGCGTGGTGCATCACGCTTCCTACTTTGTTTGGCTGGAATACGCACGCGTCGAATGGCTGAAATCCTGCGGTTTGGATTATAAAAAACTGGAGCAAAGCGGCTTCTTTTTGCCCGTCGTCGAAGCCAATTTGAAGTATCACGCTTCGTCTTTTTTCGACGACGAAGTTCGCATTAAACTCACGCCTCCGCAGGATATTCAGCGTGTTCGTTTTACGCTGACTTATGAACTGTTTCGTGACAACACGCGCATCGCCGACGGCAAAACGGTGCATGTTTTTTTAAATAAAGATCGCAAATTGATCAAACCGCCGCCGTTTTTTATCGAAGCGTTACGGAAGTAGTTGAACGCAACACCATTTCCCGCGTCTGCGTACCGTTGATTATCGCTCTTTTATTTTCCTGTCCTTGTGTCTTACAGGCATTTTTGCTAAAATGAAGATGTTTTTATTTCTTACAGACGAAGCCGATGGCGGAAAATGTTAAAAATTTCGCTTGCCATTTCGAACGAGTGAACCCAGGCTGAGAATGTTTTTTGTTGAAGTGATACCATGAGCAGTACGACAAATACGAATGAACCGCAGTTCTCAAAGTTGAGGCGAATGTTGTTCCCCATCCAGGGGTATGAAATGAAGAAGGCAATTCCGATGGGATTTATCTTTTTCTTCATCCTGTTCAACTATACCTGCCTGCGCAATTTAAAGGATGCGCTCGTGGTAACCAACAGCGGTGCCGAAGCGCTCTCGTATTTGAAGCTGTTCTGCGTGACTCCGTCGGCGATTCTGTTTATGTTGGTGTACACCAAAGCCAGCGATCTTTTAAAGAACGAGCATTTGTTTTACGCAACGCTGTCGCCGTTTCTGATCTTTTTCGGGCTGTTTGCGTTCGTCATTTACCCAAACCGCACGTTTTTCCATCCGTCTCCCGAGACGATTGCGGCGTGGCAGGCGGCGTGTCCGACACTCCATTGGCCGATTGCGCTCGTCGGCATCTGGAGCTACGGCGTGTTTTACGTACTTGCGGAATTGTGGGGCAGTACGCTGATTGCGCTCTCGTTCTGGCAGTTCGCCAATCAGGTGTGTAAAATGTCGGAAGCGAAGCGCATGTACGCCTTTTTCGGTCTGATGGCGCAGTTTTCATTGCTGTTCGTCGGCGTCGTCGGCAAGTGGGCGTCGGATATTCGCAGCAACGTCGCGCCGGGTGAGGATCCGTGGCAGAAAACCCTTAATTATCTTTTAAGTACGGTGGTAATTTTCGGCGTCGTTACGATGTTGATTTACCGCTGGGTTTACACGCACGTTCTCACCGACAAGCGTCTCTACGACAAACCTGAACTGCCCGGCGTGAAAAAGAAAAAGAAAAAAGCGGGACTTATGGAAAGTTTGAAGACGATTTGCACCTCTCCCTACCTCGGCTTGATTGCAATGCTGGTGATTTGCTACGGTATCAGCGTGAATTTAATCGAAGGTCTTTGGAAAAGCCAGCTGAAGGTTCAATATCCGAACGAAAACGATTACAACACCTTCATGAGCATGAACACCTTCTACACGGGGATTGCCTCCATGGTCATGCTGATTATCGGCGGTAACGTCCTGCGGGTGTTCCGTTGGGTCTCGGCGGCATTGATCACACCGCTGGTATTCACAATCGGCGGCATCCTGTTCTTCACTTTCATCGTTTTCAAAGATAACCTGACGGAAGCGTTGGCAAATCTCGGAACCAATCCGACTTTCATGGCGGTCATACTCGGTGCGGTTATCGTGGTTATCGCGAAATCCACCAAATATGCGCTCTTCGACTTAACCAAAGAAATGGCGTACATCCCGCTGGATGAAGATATGAAAGTCAAAGGCAAGGCGGTTGTGGATGTGGTCGGCGGACGTCTCGGAAAATCCGGCGGCGCTTTTATTCAGGTGGTCTGCTTCTCCATCGGCACGGCGATTACAGGCATCAAACCGACCTATTTCGAAATCGTTCCGTACCTGTTCGGGATGTTTGTCATCATCTGCGTTCTGTGGATTCTGTCGGTTAAGTCGCTCGGGAAGAAGGTGGAGGCGGCACAAGAGAAGAAGTAGGGAGATTTTCCCAAGTTTTTTCTGTGTCTATGTACTGTTATTGCTAGTTTGGGAGTGTTGGATCTAAATTGAAGTTCAGAAAGTGACCGTTTGAAGGTGTTTGTTTGAAGAAAGTAACGAAAATTTTCTTGTTCCCAGGTATGCGTGAGGTTATCATAAAACAGTGATGCGACAGTACGTGGCGTTACATGAGCCCCGCTTGCTGCGGTAGTTATGATACTGTCGAAGTAAGTTTGCTAAACAGTTCGGGATCGTCAGTCCCGTGTCCTCTTCACACACTCCAGTGCATATTCTCGCATTACACTCGGTGCATCGCAATGCCTTCGAAAAAATTCCAAAACACTTTCCGCATCCCGCTTGCTGATTTCGCGAAGCATCCAGCCGCAGGCTTTATGTATCAATGGATGCGGGTGGTGAAGAAAGCGTTCGCACAGTTGAAAGGTTAATGCGCATTGTCCCGATTTGATCAATGGTAATGTGGAAACGACGGCAATGCGGTTTTCCCAAAGATTTTCTTTATCGGCTAAATTTAAAATCACATTGTTGTTCCCTGTCACCAGACAAGACTTTCCGACGATGTGCGGTGCCGACAGATCGACCAAATCCCAATTGTTGACAAATTTTGTATTGCGTAAATAAATATCCAAAACCTCCTTCGGTTTTTTTGGAAATTTTTCGTTCAACAACACCAGTGCCGTATAGCGTGCTTCGTGCAACGACTGTTGCAACAGTTTTTCGCATGTTTTAAGTGAAACCGAACGATGTTCCTTCGCGATTTTCCGCAACATTGGAACAGGTACGCCATAAAGCACGTCGCCTTCACCGTAGCCACCCGGGACGATTTGCAGACTTCTTAGAGCAAACGTCGGAACCGTCGTCGGTTTGAGATATTTGATCTGTTCAAGGATAGTTTTGGCTTCGTTCATCGAAAGATTACTCAGGCAATTGTTTAAATGTTTGTCGAGTCCTTTCGATCAATGGGTTCAAAACATCTCTCGCATATTTTGGTACAAAATTTGCAATGCCGTTGGTGGTAAAGAAAGCAAGAGCGTTCTGTTTTTTCAATCTTTTAAAAACTTTTTTCGTTTGAGTCCAATGAATATCGCATAACCGCGGTTCCGAAATCGGGCAAACAGTCGCAATTTTTATATCGGGTGTAGCACCGCCGTGACAGCGGATGCGTTCACCGCTGTCTTCTTTTAAGAATACCGAATAATGATTTGTCATTCGGGGTGCTTCTTTTACTTTTCTCAAAAGAACGCCCCACTGGTTATCGGCTTTTATCCGCTCAAAAACCGGCAAAAACTTCGAATCGAGCTTTGGTAAATCGCGTTCTTCGTTGAAAAACAGTCGACAACGCAGATACTTCTCTAACCGCCATTTCGGATCTTTGGTTAAAGCCAAACCGTAATGAGATTCCTGTTGATCAAAAATTTCTATGCAATGTTTTTGTACCGACGGACGATTTTGCAAATCCGTCAATAACTGCGGTTGCGAAAAAACGGCTCTCGGCATGGCAAAAGTCGCTGCCGCCAGCCATTCGTCATATAATTCTTCCGTTCCATGTTGACGTAACATTTCTAATAATTGAACCCAGGCGAATGTATGATATGGAAGGCACATAATTGCTTTCGTATAACAATCGATTGCCTTTGAGATATTGCTCAATGTTGCATGTAATGCACCGCAACTTTCCAAAATATCCGGCTGATTCGGGTTAATGTTCAGCGAATGTTCATAATACTTGAGCGCACGCCGCATATGCGGTTCCGATTTCGGAAATCCGCAACAAACATTCCAATAGCCGCCGTGATTGTAGTAGTAGATGTTATGAGGATCTGCTTCAATGGCTTGTTGCAAAGCGGTTTCGCAATTTACATCACCCGCGTACGCCCGTTGAACGAATTTTTGAAAAAACCAACGCCCTTTTAAATCGCACGCACTGCAACCGATGCATACCGCCAGTACCGCACCGATTATACCGGTGAGCAACGGCATTTTTCGGGAAATTCGTACCTCACCGGGATCCGTTCCCAAACATATAAGTGCGCCGAGCATGGGTGCAATCCAACCGCTTAACGCGAAACACTCCCATGAATCTTCGGAATTAAACAACAGATAAAGCAGCACACTCATCAAACAACCGAACAGATATACATTTTGTTCCCGAGAAAGCGATTGAGAACGCAGGCGTTTCACAGCTTCCAGTACAATTATTAACAATAGGCATCCGAACGGAATGCCGCCAAACCACCCGAACTCAAACAAAAACTGCACTGGCGCTACGTGCAGCTGCCAGCAGTGATGCACCGCTTCCGGTCGGGCTTCGAGATAATGCATCGGGATCGTGGTTATGCCGTGTCCGAACAACGGTTTTTGTTGCACCAGTTTCCACCCGTCCTGCGCCAGATAGCTGCGGGTACTCGCGAAGCCTTTGAAATCGCCTTTTACTATGTGCTGGAATTTGCTTCGAATACGCTCCGTCTTCCATGCCGCCGTACAACATCCGATGCAACACACCGTCACAATGCTTACCTTCCAAAAGCGCTTCAACTGCAGACGTTTCAAGCCGTACAACAGCCACCCCGTAACGGTAAGCGCACTGAGTCCCCATGCCATACGGCTTTTGGAGGAAAAGATAACCGCGAAAGCGTAGAAAAACCCGAGAAACCACAGCGTTTTTAAGCGTTTGCGCCGTTCCGCACACATCAAAGCGATAAAGAACGGCAAAACCAGTCCGCCAAAGTATCCCATGTAATTGGAATAATCCAACGGGCAACGGACACGCTTGTAACTGATGAACAAAAATCGAAAGACGCTGTCGAGGTTGAAAAAGTAATCGCGAAACAGTAGCTTCCACGGGTAGATAAACCCCTCTCGTACTTGGTTGCAGGCAAGGCACAGGCAGACGGAAAAATGCAGAAACAATAACATACCGATGCCTAATAAACGCATTTTGTTCCTCACCGACACTCCGTTGTACGTCCAAAAGAGGTAACTGAAGGCAAATGACGCCAACAGAATATCGCATTCGCTGCCGGCACGAACAGGATAATGACTTGCAAAAACAGACATCGTTATCGCCAAACCGAACCAAATGATAAGTCCGTTAAATACTTTTGAGTTTCGATGCACGGCATTCAGACAACGTCCTGCCGCAAGCAGGCAAAGCGTCAGGAATATGCCCTTAAACACAAAAGCATATTCGAGCAAAAATCGCCGTGTCGGATAAATGCTAGATAAAAAGAAATAAAATGTTGTCATCAGTAGCGACGGCAACCAGAAACGAAAGGATTTAAAACAAGGCATGAAAACAACGGAAATGCACTGCAACAAGTATCACAACGCTAACAACTTTTCGCGTAAAGATATAAAGAATTCCTGTCAACCACAAACTCTAGAGAGACAAAGAAAATTGCATTTTTTTACCCCCATCCCATTTCGCTGCTTTTGTTATATCATGCGGTGTACCCCAAAACCACTTCCCTAGGAAGTGTTAAAATGGAAAGCGGAAAAGTGGATGTAGAAGTGAATTTACAGTATCCTAGGAACTTTTAGTTGAGCTGGCGCCAGTTAGAGTAGCTTCCCCTTGTATGCCTCTTACATCATGTACTTCTTCCCGACGAATATTTTGGAAGGCAAGCCCTATCTCCCTCAACAGTGATTCATTTACAACCTCAATCCCCTGCGACCGTTGGCGAGCTGTTCCTGCAACGCCTCCTGGAATTGGATCATGTCTTCCTGCGAAGGGCGGTAACCGATTTGCGTCGGGCTTAATGACAGCCGACCGAGCGCATCCAAGCCCCAGGTGGCCGTTTTGCCGTCGGAAAAGGTGACGGTTCCGTTGACGACCTTGCCGGGACGCGTAACGGGATCGACGGAAACGCGCACCGTACCGCCGCCTTCGTCGACCACATCGCCTTCGAGCGGATCGTTCGCGTTTTGCGGCTTTTGTTCGGGTGCCGACGGCTTCGCTTCCGCCAATTCCAGCGCATAATCGTCCATCAGAAAACGCGTTTCCAGGTAGGTCAGGCGCGTTCCGAACATACTATTGATATACGTTTGCAATTCGCCGACGGAGCGTACTTGCCGTGCCTGCGCGCGAATTTGTTCGATTTGTTCCGGCGTAAAACTCGGTTGGGACATGGTGTGAAAGATTGGTCACCTTTATCGTAAAATTTCCGAAAAAACATTCAAGCTTTTTGCCCGCGAAAAAAGCGATCGTTTCGGGTTTTGTCTTCGGATGACGGACGACGTCGGAAGATTTTGGTGAACCGTTATAAATTCCGACGGTAAGCGGTTGTCGTTTTGCTGTTGCGGGAAACATACATAGATGTTTGGAGCGTGTGTCGGTGGGCAAAACAATTTTACATACTCCGCGAAAAAACGCGCGCAGGGATATTTTTCATCAGACAGGGTATCGTTATGCTCTTATCAGTCGGCATGAAGCACTTCGGCGGCAGTTATCTGTTGTGTTCTGTAGGAAAAACATAAACCGCAACCCTTTCGGGTTCGGGTGGACACAACGAAGTCGGTTCAATTCTTACGCACGAGCTTTTGTTGCAAAAACTGCAACGTTCGTTTGGTGGTCGGTTCCTGTTGTAATGCGGCTTCAACGGCTTTGCAGGCGTGAATAACGGTTCCGTGGTCGCGCCCGCCGAATGCCGCGCCGATTTCCTTCAGCGGTGCCGACGTCAAAACCCTGCACAGGTACATGGCGACCTGCCGCGGAAACGCCACTGTCTGCGGACGTTTTTTGCTCAGCAAATCCGCCGCGGAAACGTGATAAAATTCGCAAATTTGCTTCTGAATATCCTCAATGGTGACTTGTGCCGCGAGCTCTTCTTGGAAAATATCGCAGAGAATGTCTTCGATTTTATCGAGCGACACATCCGTCGTATGAAGTAACTGCTGATAGCCGGCGATGCGGTTCAGCGCGCCTTCCATCCGACGCACGTTTCGCGTGACGCGCTGCGCCAAAAATTCGATGGTCGGCGCATTGAGCGTCAAATGCATCGCCTGCGCCTTTTT
>DEWA01000026.1 GCA_002363035.1 Verrucomicrobia bacterium UBA3222 | reverse complement strand
AGAACCGCCAAAATTGGGATAATAATGGTGCAACCGACCATGTGAAAATTGATGGTCACCGGCATTACGGCGTTGGAAAGCACGGGATCCTTGGTGTTTTTGGTTGCGGCTTCGATCGAGAAGGGCAGGGCGGCAACGCTGGACATGGTGCTTGCGGCGGTTGCGACGGCGGGAAAGATATTCTTTAACAGCGTCATGAACGAAATGTGCGACAATTCATGTGCCCCGACCCACCACGCCGTTAAATCCAGCAAAATAAACGCGATCATCACCACGCACGCCGCGCCGTTGGATTTCAGGAAGACACTCATTTGCCCTTCGAGCAGGAGCTTTAAAATAAAACCCGTGAGAAAAAGCGGCAAAAATCGAATGAAAACTTTGACCAAAAACCACATCGTTACCTTGCGCAGGATGAGAACGATATTCATCCATTTCGATAAATTGCAAAATGTACTGCCGATACCGCTCGCAACGCCGACGGCGAGCGCCAAAGTCGTCGGTAAAAGTTGCGGTAAATGAAAGTAAAAATACGGTTCAATCGCCCGAACCGCCGTCGATACCTCGCCACCATGTCCCGATGCGGTAATGTGCGGGATGATGCAACAACCGACGAGACTTGAAACCGTTAAACTGATGAAGTTGGAAATCAAAATCATCCCGATCAGCATCACGATAAAAAGGAAGCCGTTGCCTTTCAGTGATGAAAACGCAAGTGCCGTTCCGCTCAAAATCAGCAACGGAATGAAAAACATCAGCAATCCTTTTAGGATAATACTGACGGTAAGCGCACCGCGAACGAACCACTCGGGCAGGTATGAATAGAAAGAAAGACAGAAAACCAACGTCATTAAGAGCCACACAATCGGCTCTTTAAGGAGGTGTTTCCCGCGCAATGCCACAGCGTTTAGTATTTTCCGAAACGCCTTTAATGGCAAGAATTTTAGGGGTTATCAGGTAATTAGGAGATTGAAAGGTTTTCGTTTTACGAAGACACGATCATACGAAACAGCTCAATTCGCGGTTCGTTCTTCTTTTTCGACATCGTTAACGGACGTATCGGTTGCCACGGATGATCGTTCGACCAAATCAGTTGCGACGGGAATCCTAAAACCAACGTCGCGCTTGGGAATAACGTTCCGATTGTCGATAAAACGCTGTGCAATTTCTCGGGTTTTTCTTCCCAAAAACGGTAGGGCGGATCGAAAAAAATAAAATTCGGTTGCGGAAATACGGAAAAATCGGCGACAAATGCATCAATCGTAACAACTTTGGTGCATTTTTCGACATCCAAACACGCGCTTTTACAAACCGCCTCGGCATTTTTTTTTAACTGCGCGGCGGTTATCGGATTTTTTTCAAAAAACACAGCCTCCTTCGCACCGTGACTGAGAGCTTCCAACCCGAATGCGCCCGTTCCGGCAAAACAATCCCACGCAACGGCTTCTTGGATATCCGTTCCGATGCGGCTGAAGATACGTTCGCGGTTTGTGTCGGTCGAGGGGCGAATTTCGACGTTTTTCGGAACTTTCAGCAAAATTCCGCGTGCCTTGCCTCCCGTGATACGCATGAACTTCCGAAATTACATTAAAATGCAAACGAAACCTGCGAGAGCATGGCATGCCCAGAGGCACCGTTCTTCGAATTTTTCAGGCAAACGAACATGTTGCCAAACACCGTTGAATGCGTCTCAAAACTTCATCCTTCCCCAGAACGTCCAGCAAATGGTAAAGGCTCGGACCGACGTTGCGTCCCGAAACGGCGAAGCGCAACGTATGAATGTACGCACCCGCCGGAAGATTTTTCTCGGCACTCAATGTCTTCAAAGCGTTTTCGACGACCTCGCAACCAAAAGTCGGCAACGTACTCAAAGCGGTTTGCAGTTCCGAAAGCCGCTCCCTCGGTTGATGCTTCAGTATTTTTTGCAACGCCGTCGGTTCGAACGGATAATTTTTGTCGAAAAAGTAAGCAATAAAATTCGGCAATTCCTCGAAAGATCGCAGTTTTTCCTGAACGATGTCGAAAATTTTCTTTAAATATACCTCGTCTTTCAACCAATCGGCATGCTCGGTTTTCCGAAGCACCTCAATGCCGCGAGTGAAAAATTCCTCTTTCGGCAATTGTTTTAAATGCTCCGCGTTCATGAAGGAGAGCTTCTTTTCGTCAAAACGCGCGTGGGTTTTGTTGATGCCGACGAGGTCAAAGGCGGCGATAATTTCATCGAGCGACATTAACTCGCGATCGTCTTTCGGCGACCAACCGAGCAACGAAAGATAATTGATGAGTGCCGCCGGGATGAAAAATTTATCTCTGTATTCCTCTACCAACGAACCGCGATCGCGTTTGCTCATTTTCCCCGGACCGTCGGTCTTTAAAATCAGCGGGATGTGAGCAAATTTCGGTGCGGGCGCACCCAGTGCTTTGTAAAGTTCCAGGTGCTTGCTGGTGTTCGAAAGGTGGTCTTCGCCGCGAATAACGTGCGTGATGTGCATCTCCATATCATCCACCACATTGACGAAATGAAACACCGGCGTGCCGTTGGAACGGTAAATCACGAAGTCCTTCTCTTCCAGACGCTGAACGGGACCGTGAATAATGTCATCGATGGTTTGCGTTTCGCCCGAAACTTTCAGCCACAACGCGCCGTCTTTCTCGTAGACTTTGCCTTCGTCCCGCAGGCGTTTCAGGTGCTTTTGATAAACATCGCCGCGTTCGCTTTGGAAATAAGGACCGTATGCACCGCCGACTTCGGGACCCTCATCCCAATTCAGCCCCAGCCAACGCAGATTGGACAGCAACGAGTTCAGGGATTCCTTTGTATTGCGTTCCGTGTCGGAATCTTCGATGCGTAACACAAACGTTCCGCCGGTGTGCTTTGCGTACAGCCAGTTGAAAAGTGCCGTACGGGCACCGCCGATGTGAAAATACCCCGTGGGGCTCGGAGCGAAACGAACGCGAACGTCGGACATAAATTTTCCCTTAAACCTCTATAAATTCTGACAGACAGCCGCCAATTTGTCCAGGACATACGCTTGTGCATCCCGTGATAAATTCGGATAAATCGGAAGGCTTAAACAACCGCGCGCATACGTGTCGGCACCCGACAACGAAAGCTCACCCAAAAGCTCGCGGTAACCTTGATATTCGTAAAGCGGTAGGTAATGAACGCCCGTTTCGACACCGTTTTCTTTAAGTTTTCGATACGCAAAATCGCGCTTTTTTCGGTCTTTGAAATGAACGACAAACAAATGATATGAACTGCCTTCGTGATACGGAACACATGTGAGATGCGAGGCGTACGGTTCTTTCGATAAAAATTCCAGGTAATAACGTGCAATTGCCCGCCGTTTTTCGACAAACGTATCGATACGTTTTAACTGAGACAGCCCCAAAGCCGCCTGCAATTCCGACATGCGGTCATTGTATCCCCAAACTTTTTGTTCGCGCACATAGGTGTCCGGTTGCGATCGCAGACCGTGATTGAGAAAAAGACGAACGCGCTCCGCAAGTCTGTCATCATTGGTGATGACGGCACCGCCTTCGCCGCAGGTAATCGTTTTCAGCGGATGAAAGCTCAAGGTCGCCAAATCCGTATGAACGCAGGAAGCACTTTTGTACGTTTCTCCTCCAAAAATATACGTACCTCCAAAGCTGTGTGCCGCATCTTCAATCACCGTTGCGCGATACTTTTTTGCCAGCTCATGAATAACGGGCAAATTTGCCGCGATCCCCTGTAACGAAACCGGCACAATCGCTTTTTTGGAAGATGGCGATGTTGTTCCCAATGCTTCCTTTAAAGCCTCCGTATCCATGATGCCTGTTAAGGGATCGACGTCGACGAAGCAAATCCTTGCGCCGACGGCATGCAGCATATTGGACGTCGCCGCGAAGGTAATCGGCGTGGTAAAGACCGTCGCGCTCTGCAATTCCGATGCGAGGTAACTCAAATGCAATGCCGAAGTGCCGTTGGAACAAACAATGGCGTGTTTGACGTTTAAATAATCCCGCAAAGCTGCTTCGAATGCGCGAATGCTCGGTCCCTGCGAGAGAAAATCGCTTTTTAAAACTTCCGTAACCGCCTGAATATCCGAGTCGTCAATCGTTTGCCGGGAGTAGGGGATGTGCTTTGAGGTCATATGAAACAGAAAAAGGGTAGGGTTGCCGATATTTTGTTACTGTAGGTATTAGTCACTGGTATCGCCTGCAACCAGATGTTTTTGGTTTGGTTTTTCGTATTTCTCGAATTAAACGCCAAGCGACACAGTGTGTTTGTTAAGCATCCGAGCACGTACGGAGCGTTGTCGGGCATGCGACGTTTCATTTTGACTTTAAGGATGCAATTTTTGATCCTCCGCGGGAGAAATAAGCGAAGTACATCTCTTAACGTTTTTCATAACCTTTCTCGGTTTCCGTTTATACTTCATCGTAGCTGTTTTTCAAAAAACGCTGTCAGTTCCGCTTCCGAAAGGCGCGTTTGTTCCATCGTATCGCGGTCGCGCAAGGTATAGGTATCGTTATCGAGTGAATCGAAATCAACCGTGATGCACCAAGGCGTACCGATTTCGTCCATGCGACGATAACGGCGACCGACGGCACCCGTTTCGTCATACGCCGTATACCAACGTTTTTGCAGTCTTGAAAAGAGCCCGCGCGCCTTTTCAACCAACTCGGGTTTGTTTTTGACCAACGGAAACACCGCCGCCTTAATCGGTGCCAATTTCGGCTTCAGACGCAACACAACGCGCTTTTCGCCGTTCACCTCATCCTCATCATACGCCGACACCAACAACGCCAGAACTGTTCGATCGACGCCGACAGACGGTTCGATGACGTACGGCAGGTATTTGGTTTTGAGCGTTTCGTCAAAGTACTCCAACGGCTTTCCGCTGAAAGACTGATGTTGCGTCAGGTCGAAGTTCCCGCGCACGGCAATCCCTTCCAACTCTTGCACACCGAACGGATAACGGAACATAATGTCCGTGCAGGCTTTTGCATAATGCGCCAAGTCCTTTTTTTCGTGCACATCAAAGGAAAGCCACTCCTTTCGCAGACCGATGGAAAGGTGCCATTGATAGCGCTCTTCGATCCATTTTTGGTGCAGGTTCGGCCAAAGCATCTCGTCGGCGGGCAGAAAGTACTCGATTTCCATCTGCTCGAACTCCCGCGAGCGAAACGTGAAATTGCGCGGTGTGATTTCGTTGCGGAACGCCTTCCCGATTTGCGCAATTCCGAACGGCAGTTTGACGCGTGTCGAATCGACAACATTTTTAAAGTTAATGAAAATCCCCTGGGCGGTTTCGGGACGCAGATACGCAACGCCCGCTTCGGACGCAACGGCACCAACCTGCGTTTGAAACATCAAATTAAATTCCCGCGGCGGCGTTAAATCGCCGGGTTTGTCGGTGGCGGGGGAGGGGATAAGCGCAAATTCTTCCGGCTTTGCTTCGGTCAGCGGCTTTAGGTGAATTTCGTCAGGCTTCTCCTGCGAACAATTATGCGCTTTAAGAAGTGCCTTTGTTTTTTTGGCAACATCGGCATCGCGTTCTTCGCCGTCTGTCACACAAATGTACCCGAGCAATTTTCCTTCAACGGAAATCGGCGCATAAAACACCTGATCGGCTCGGTAACGCGCCTTGGTGACTTTGCAATCGACCATCGGATCCGAAAAGCCGTCCACGTGCCCCGATGCTTTCCAGACATTCGGGTGCAAAATCACGGCACTGTCCAGACCGACGATGTCCTCGCGATCCTGCACCATATTCTTCCACCACAAATTTTTAACGTTGCGTTTAAGTTCCGTTCCGAGCGGTCCGTAATCGAAAAAGCCGTTCAGTCCGCCGTAAATATCCGACGACGGAAAAACAAACCCCTTGCGCTTACAGAACGCAACCAAATCCTTCATCGCAACCATCGGTTTTATGCAACCGCCTAAAGTGCACGGTGGCAATGTTTTTTGAGGAGGGTTTGACGGGAGTACTCCGCAAGAAAAAAGAAAAGTTTGGAAAGTGCTTTGTCTTTGTTGGCAAGTGTTTGATTTGAAACATGTCATTTAAACATAAACCGTGTGCTCTGTAAAAGTGGTGTAAAAAACAAAACAGTTTGAAACTCAAAAAACGATAAAATACTATCAAAAACCGTTATTGCATAAAGCGCATAATACCGTGAGCCGTTGCTGAAAATTTTTTAATCATACCTTCTGGATAAATGTTATTCAAACGGTAAAAAACAAGCAGACGCGCGCTCTCGTCTTGAAAATTTCAACCGTATTCGCTACCTTAAAAGCATCGATTTTACCATGCACATCCTCGTTACCGGCGGTTCAGGATTTTTGGGGCGGCATTTATTGCAGGCACTTAAAGATGAAGGATATGCGAATTTGCGTACATTTAATCGTTCCGCCTGTCCCGATTTACAGGAGCAAGGTATTGAAGTTATTCAGGGAGATTTAACAGATTTTGAAGCCGTGAATTCGGCGGTTTGCGGGTGTGAGGCAGTTTTTCATGTTGCGGCGAAGGCGGGTGTTTGGGGTTCGTACCGCTCTTACTATGAAGCAAACGTCATTGGGACTGAAAACGTCCTTAAGGCGTGCCAAAATAACGGTGTTCGGTATCTAATTTACACGAGTTCGCCGAGCGTGGTTTTCAAAGGACAGCCGTTGACGAATGTCGATGAGCGCGTCGGGTACGGGATGCCGTCCAAAATGTGCGCTTATGCACGTACCAAAATGCTTGCGGAACAGCGCGTTCTTACAAGCGATGGCAAGAACGGAATGCGAACCGTTGCGTTGCGTCCGCATTTGATTTGGGGTCCGGGCGATCGCCATTTAATACCGACCATCCTGCAGGCGGCGCGTAAGGGTCGTCTTATTCAGGTCGGCGACGGCGATAATTGGGTCGATATTTCTTACGTTACAAATGTCGCGCAGGCGCACATTTTGGCATTAAAAGCGTTATCAGAAACAAACAGTTCCGTCGGCGGCAGGGCTTACTTTATTTCTCAGGGTGATCCCGTGCAACTTTGGTCGTGGCTTAATCAACTGTTGCGACATTTGGGGATACCGATGATTACGAAAAAAATTTCGGCGCACAAAGCGTATTTTCTGGGTACCTGCCTGGAATTTTTCTATAAGTGCTGTTTCATCAAAAAACAACCGCCCATGACGCGTTTCGTCGCGAAAGAACTGTCGCAGGATCATTATTTCGATATTTCGGCGGCAAAAATGGACTTACATTACGTACCGCAGGTTTCAAATGAAGAGGGAATGGAACAGCTGGTGCGTTGGCTTAAGACGCAACAAAAACAGTCGTAATCGTATTGCCTGGGAAGAGTTGCTTTCGGAATTTTAATTTTTTTGGGCACAAGCACATTTCCGTCGGTGTATGGGGGCAGATTAGGGAGGCTCGGTAAAAGAGTGTTCAGTCGATAACAAAAGAAATTGAAATAAACATTCTTTCGTTGTTCCATAAAAGCATGCAGATCTTTGTTCCGCGGGAAATATCGGAAGAAACGCGCGTTGCCATTACGCCCGAAACGGTTAAGAAGTTTGTTCAACTCGGAATTTCTGTTGCCATTGAACAGGGTGCGGGAGAAAAAAGCCTCATTTCGGACGAAGCCTATCGACAGGCGGGCGCGCGGATGATTTCGAGTGAAGAGCGTTCCTTGGAACTGAAGAATGCGGATGTTGTTTTGCATGTTTTGCCGCTCGACGGAACCGATATTGCTCATTTGAAGCCACACGCGTGGCACATCAGTTTTTTTGATGCGTTTCGTTATCCGGAAGCTTTGGAAGCGTTTAAAAAGCAACAAATCAACGTTATTGCGTTGGAACGCATTCCGCGAACATCGTTTGCGCAAAAAATGGACGCCCTCAGTTCGCAATCGAACCTCGCGGGTTATGTCGGGGTTTTGAAGGGTGTGCAATACCTGCGCAAGACCCTCCCGATGTTGGTCACTTCCGCGGGAACGTTGCAGGCGGCGCGTGTCTTTGTCATCGGCGTCGGAGTGGCGGGGTTGCAGGCGATTGCCACCGCAAAACGTCTCGGTGCGCGTGTGGAAGCGTTTGATACGCGCCCGGAAGTTGAGGAGCAGGTGCGTTCCGTCGGTGCGAAGTTTGTAAAAATTGACCTCGGGCAAACGGGAAGTACGCAACAGGGCTATGCCAAAGCACTGACCGATGAACAATTGCAACGGCAACGCGACGGCATGGTCGCCGTTTGTACCCGATCGGATATCGTCATTACAACGGCAAAAGTTTTCGGTCGGAAGGCGCCGATTATTCTCACAAAAGCCATGACGGATGCCATGCAACCGGGGAGCGTTGTCGTGGATTTGGCGGTGGAAGCCGGCGGAAATACGGAGGGTTTGATTGCGGGGAAAAACGTAACAACCCCGAATGGCGTTCATATCCTCGGCGAAGGTTACTGGGAACGCAATGTTGCAGCTTCGGCTTCGCAGATGTTTGCTTCCAATCTGTTTGCCCTGGTTGAATATTTGTTCGACAAAAATACGCAACAGCTGCGGTGCGACGACCAAGATGCGATTTTGAAAAGTTGTTTGTGGCTCAAAGACGGGCAGGCGCGGTTTGAGTAGAAAAGCAGGGTTTCGATAAAGCACAACGGACGGTTGCGACTCGCTTGTACTCCAAAATCACGCCGTCGCGGTGCGGGTGTGCTTTGCTTTTTGGCGCAATGATAATCGAAGGCGTTCGAAGCGGAAACTGTAGGATTAAACCTTAACAATCCCCGAAAATCCCTCAAAATAGCGGTATGCCGCTCTTCAAGTCTGCAGAAGATACCCTTTTTTCAAACGAAACCGAAACTTCGGTAAAACAGGTTCCGTTGCCCGAGCGGATGCGACCGCAGACATTGGAAGCGATGGTCGGACAGGCGCATTTGCTTTCCGAAAAAAGTGCGTTTCAGAATTGGCTTAAAAACGGTGGTTCGGGAAATGTTTTGCTTTACGGACCGCCCGGTTGCGGAAAAACCACGCTTGCGCATCTGATTGCCAAGCACCTCGGGAAACATCTCATCGCGCTCAATGCCGTTTTGTCGAATTTGAACGATTTGCGGAACAAAATCCAACAAACCGTTCACGACAAAAACGCCATCCTTTTTATTGATGAAATTCACCGCTTCAATCGTTCGCAACAGGACGTATTGTTGCCGTTTTGCGAGAACGGACGGTTGCAGTTAATCGGTGCCACGACACACAATCCCGCTTTTTATCTCATTCCGCCGCTTTTAAGCCGCAGTTATGTCTTCGAACTGCACCGATTGCCGCCGAAAAATATCCTTCAAATCCTTACCACTGCGCTTCAAGACGAAAAAAACGGTCTCGGTGCGCTGAAAATAACCGTTCCCGACGACGTTTTGGCGGAAATCGCGCGCATTGCGGACGGCGACCTGCGACGTGCGTTGAATTTATTGGAATTTTTGTGTTTGAGTACGCCGATCGGCGGCACGTTGGATGCAGAAAGAGTTGGTGCGGAATTGGAGCACTGGCATGCGAATTACAATGCGCGCGAAACTGATCACTACGATATGATTTCCGCGTTTATTAAGAGCGTGCGCGGGTGCGATCCCGATGCGGCGATTTATTGGCTGGCGCGCATGCTGAAAGGCGGCGAAGATCCGCTGTTTATTGCGCGTCGATTGGTGATTTTGGCGTCCGAAGACGTCGGCCTGGCGGATTCGCGCGGTCTGACGCTCGCCGTTTCGGCTTATACGGCGTGCGAAAAAATCGGCATGCCGGAGTGTGCCATCAATCTGTCGCACGTAACGGTTTTCCTGGCATTGGCTCCCAAGAGCAACAGTACCAACGAAGCTCTCAATGCAGCTTATAAATTGATCGCGCATGAAGTTCCTCAGCCCGTTCCGAATGCTCTGCAACAGACGCCGTTGCACCGTGACGACAAATATCTTTACAGCCACCTTTACGAAGCCAACATTTCGGGTCAGGCATATTGGAACGAAGCGGAACAACTCTATCATTTAAAACCGATCGGTGCGGAAAAGAATTTCGAAGCATTGTATCGTTATCGACGGCAATTAAGGGAAGGAATACGTGGATCATCCAAAAAAGTACGTTGAAATTCGCCATTCCGATACATGTTATCGGATTTTTGAACAACCCGTTACGTCTACCCATGCGTACGCTTTGAAACAAGACTGGACGGAAGCTTTAAAAAACAATCGTTACATCGTCCTTTTTGCCCCTCTCCAAACCGACGGTATCGGATCGCACGGACGCAGGTGGGTTTCGGATAAAGAGGATTTTCACGTTAATTTGATTTTTTACGCCGACAAAATTCTGCCGTTTTCGCAAATTGCCGCGTACACGGCGTGTCAACTTTTGGCTCGGGAGACGAGGCAGACGGAACGTTTTAAAATTAAATGGCCGAACGATGTGATGGTTGAGGATTGGAACGGTGATTTCAAAAAAATCGGCGGTTGTCTGACGGCGGTACGCAAGGAAGGTACGCGTTATTGGGTGACCGTTGGCATCGGCATTAACTATAATTTGGAAGATTTCTCAAACATTGATCAACCGACTGCCTCCGTTAAATCGTTTTTGAATTCACTCCATAAGAAATGCGAATTGTACCGTGAAAACGATTTTACGCGGGATGAATTGTTTCAATCGGTACAAAGTTTTGCGGAATTATTTTTGAAAAATCTCGAATTGGTTCAAAAAAACGGCTTGGAGGCGTTTTACGACAAAGAAAATCCGTTGGATCGATTCGGCAGTAAGCACTATTGGCTTTATTTGGGACAAAACGTAACGGTCTTTGATGAAGATAAAAAAGCACATGTGACGGGAAAATTTGAAAAACTGACCGATAACGGTGCATTGCAACTCGCTTGCGACGACGGAAAAACGGAGATTGTTCTCAACGGCACGGGATTGAAATTGGCGTAAAATTACCGATCTCGGAGGTTGCAAAAAACAGACACTTTCCGTTAAATTAAATAAAGATTATGCTCCTGACGCAACCGCGCATCACGATTGATTTAAACGCCGTCCGCGATAATTATCTGGCTCTGAAAAAACAGGCACCCGACGTCGAAGTGTGCCCCATGATGAAGGGCTACGGGTATGGGTTGGGGTTGGTTGAAGTCGTACGACCGTTGGTCGAGAACGGTTGCAAAGCGGTGTATGTTTCATTCATCAACGAAGGCATTCTCTTGCGGAAGGCATTCCCGAAGTTGCAAATCAACGTCGTCAACGGCATTTTCGAAGGCACCGAAGGGTTGTTTTTAGAGCATCGCCTCACGCCGGTTCTCAACAGTTTAAAGCAGCTGGAACGTTGGGAGGACATTGTATCGTCCGCATCGACCAACGCTATTATTCAGGTGGAAACGGGCATGCATCGATTGGGGATTTTGGAGGACGAATGGGGACAATTAACGCCCGAACGTCTGAAACGCGACCGCGTGACATTGATGATGACGCATTTTGCCTGTGCTCAGGAAGAAACGGAACGGAGTACCGATTCGCAATGCATGCCGGTTGTTCACGACCAAAATAAGCGTCAGTTTGAAGCCTATCGGCGGGCATTGGCGCATTTTCGTCTCCAAGGCAGTGTATCGCTCGATGTGTATATGATCCGTCCGATGCGGGAGCCGATAGCGCAAGTTCGCAGCGGAAGTGCCATTTTATTCGGCATGGTCGACGCTTTAAATGAATATCCTTTTTTGAAGAATTTGCATTTATTCCCTACCATTATCGTTCAGGCGCCGATCGTCCAAATTGAAACTTTGCGTATCGGAGACCGCGTCGGCTACGGCGGAACTTACGAAGCGAAAAAGGAAACGAAAATCGCCATCGTCGCCATGGGATACAACCACGGACTTCCAAAAACGTTAAGCAACCGCGGGAATATGTGGTTTTCGGACGGCGCAAAGTGGCATGCGGCTCCGATTGTCGGGAAAGTTTCCATGGATTTGACCGTTTGCGACGTTACGAACATCCCGCAGGCGGTCTTGGAACAGGGATGGGCGTCGCCGCTCAACGAACATTATACCATCAACAAAATGCTGATGGATTCTGGACGTTCCCGAAGCGAAATTTCCTGCAGTTTCGCACGTATGGAATGGGTTTATAAAGAATAAGTGCCCATGTTTTGCTCCGTTTTGTATTCGAAAAGCGGGGGCTGGGCGCCGAAAACACATGTATTCTCTGTTTTCGCTTGACGACACAACATTTTTTCGTATCCTGAGGGGAAGTGTTCTTTGACAGGGGGTGTTCCGGATTCGATTTTGCAGGTAACACGAAGGTTGCATGTCGAAGATGACGGTTGGCTTCGTTATCAATCCGTCGAAAAAATAAGTGAAAACAGTAATGTTATTCGCTTGCGTCGTCGCAGATTGTATGGGAAGAGCAAGAAATTGCGTCCCGCACTGTTGGCTGCGTAGGAAAATCAAAACGAATTGTCGGATTGTACAATTCTGCGTTTTATACCGATGCCCGCTCGGGATAAAACGCCGGTTTGCGGGTATAGCAAACGATGTTGCGTGCGTTTGCCGTAATTTTTCGCAACTCACAAAGCAACGCAGGTCTCTATGCCGTTGCTTCGGACATTCATGAGAGACTACACATGTAGAAGCTTTCGCGGTGTTTGTAAAAGACGCGGGTTCAATTCCCGCCACCTCCACCAAAGAAATGTAAAAGAAGGAGATAAAAGGTCGTTTGAACGAAGAGGGTTGATTTTGAGAAGAAAAATCAGGGGCGCGTGCTCCGTTGTCATTCCTTTCGGAATTTTGTAAGATATGAAGTAAGAGCGGGATTTTGGGCGACCGAAGTGTTATTGTGGCATCATTTTTTATTCAGGATTTAAATCGTAAGAAGGATATCGGCGCGAATTGTTTATCGGTCAAATTTGGCGTGTTTCATTTTATTATCGATGCGGGGATGGATCCGAAGACGCTCGGAAACGAAGCCCTGCCGTGTTTTTCGGCTTTGTCGCCGAACAGCGTGGATTTCATTCTTGTGACCCACTGTCATCTGGATCACCTCGGTGCGTTGCCGATTTTGTCAAAGCAACAACCGCAGGCGCAGATCCTGGTCAGTCTGCCGACAAGTTTGCTGGCACCGCTGATGCTTAAAAATTCCGCATCGGTTATGACGCGGCAGAAGGAGGAGAAGGATGTACCTGAGTATCCGCTGTTCGGTAAGGAAGATATTGCGGTGTTGCAAAAGAAGTTTTTCGTGCTGAAAAACGGCAGAACCTATTGCCTCGGAAAGGACGGACAAACGGCGAAAGTTACCATCTATACCGCCGGACACGTTTTGGGAGCCGTTAGCGTTCTCATTGAATACGAAGGTCGTCGGTTATTTATTACGGGCGACATTTTATTCTCCGACCAAAATTCCCTGCGCGGCGCACAAATTCCGCAGTTCGGCAATCCCGATGTGTTGCTTTTGGAAACGACCCGCGGCGACACCGAACGTACGGCGTTGCGTCGCGACGAAGAAACGCGACTGTTGGGCATTATTCGAAAAACGATCAAGCGCGGCGGTATTTGTCTTATTCCCGCGTTCGCCTTAGGGCGCATTCAGGAATTGCTGGTGCTGTTTTATCAGGCGAAAAAAGCGCATAAATTGCCCGATTGCCCGATTTACTGCTCCGGGCTCGGCATGTCGCTCGTCAGCGCATTCGATAAAATGGGTCGAAGATTGCCCGATGTACATTTCAGTCGCCAAATTCTCAAACAGCTGAATGTTAAACAGTTGCGGAAGCGAAAAATCGATCCGAAGACCACGAAATTGAACGTACCGGCGATTTATTTGCTGAGCAGCGGCATGCTGGCGGAACATACGCCGGCGTACAACATTGCGGCATGTCTGCTGAAAGATAACAAAAATACCGTTTGTTTTGTCGGTTACTGCGACGAGGACACGCCCGGCGGACGTTTGCAACGGGTAGAGCCGAACGGGAATTTTAAGTTTGAGGATTTGAATTACACGACACCCGTGCGTGCCAAAATCGAACGTTTCGACCTGAGCGGTCATGCCGATCGGGATGATTTATATCAATTCGTTCTGGCGCAACAACCGAAAACCGTTGTTTTAACGCACGGCGACGCGAATGCGCGCCAGTGGTTTTGGGATAAATTTTCTGCGCACAAAAACGATTTTTCCGTCGTTGATCCCGATATCGGGAAAACGTACGAATTGTAGCCATTGCCAACACCACAACGCACGTACTAACGAATGAGGCATATGCTATAATGTTAGAAGAGAAATTTTTAGAAGAACGAAAGGAAAGGTTTGCAAGTAATCGCGGATTAAACGGCTTTGAAACAAAAAGGAAACTCGCGGGAAACATAGCAAATAACCGCACTGTAATGAAACATTTGTAAAAAACAAAGAATTCGGGAATCATGAACAGGAATGTACAATTTTCTTCATATCAGATACAACAGAGCTCCGTATGTAACGACGGGATATTGCATCTGTTGTATCGACCCGTCGCATACCAAAGGAGGGTATTCGGCGGTATTATAAACATATGAAGACCGCTTCTTCGGAAAGTTTTTGCCTGACGCGTTACAAACCCGGTTCCCTGCGCGAGCTGTGGACGATTGTCTGGCCACTGATGCTCTCGGGAATGTCGGGCACGGTTATGGTTTTCACCGACCGCGCCATCCTCGCCGGCTATTCGTCCGAAGCCTTTAATGCCTGCTCCGCCACACAACCGTGGTTTTGGACGTTCGACGGCGCGTTAATGGCATTGATTGCCTGCGCCGAAGTTATCATCGGTCGACTGAATGGCGCGCAACGGTATAAAGAAATCGGTCCCGCCGTGTGGCAAATGGTGACGTTGGCATTTGCAACGTATCTTATTTTAATTCCCGTTGCTTTAAATGCGCGTTATTTACTCGCGGATACCATCGAAACGCTCGGCAAACCGTATTTGCGCATGCTTTTGATGACACTTCCGTTTGAATTTGCCGGCTTCGGTGCCATCGGTGCGTTTTTCATTGGGCGCGGCGATACGCGAAAAATTCCGATGGTGGTTATGACCTCCTGTGTTTTAAACATCATTCTCGACTATTGGTTCGTTTTCGGCGGTCTCGGTGTGCCGAGCCTGGGCATTCGCGGAGCGGCATTGGGAACGAATATATCCGCCATTATTTCATTCACCATCTTCCTGATTCTGTTTTTGCGCAAAAAATACCGTTCTCATTATGCCATAAACACCTACCGTTGGTCGTGGGATGTGGTGCATCAATGCCTGAAAATCGGTTTTCCAACCACCCTCGCCTACGCCTGTTCCAACAGCGGCTGGGCATTGGCGTATCAATTTTTCGCCCTCAATCTTATCCCCGAACATTATAAAGCCTACTGTGTGGCGTTCTCGATTTATAATTTAATGTTTTGCGTCACCGACGGTCTCGGGAAAGCCACGGGGACGCTTTGCGCGAACTTCCTCGGCGCGAACCAACGCCTTTATCTTTCATCCGTCCTTCAACAAGGAGTTCGTTTGGTTATGATGTTCGTCGTCGGTTTTGTCGTCTTTTTGCTGTTGTTTTCACGTCCGCTGATCGGCTTTTTGGGTTCGAAGGAGTTTGCTTCCAATGCGATCTTTTTTAAACAAACCAACCTTTTTCTGATGTGGTACGTCGGTGTGTTCGCCTGCGACGCGCTCCGCTATTGCGTCAACGGCTTTTTGTTCTCTCTGCTTAAGGCAAAGGTGATTTTGACCGCCAACGTTATCCTCTACTGGGGCGTTTGCCTGTTGCCGACGTATTTGACGGTTACATATTGGCATTGGAACCCCGTCTTTTACGCACAAATGCTGGTGTTAAATCAGGTGATTGCCCTGGTCGGTTTTTATATCTGGTATAAGCGCGGCACTTGGAAGCAGGGGTAAAAGTATTTTATCGTTGTTAATTGCAAATCGGGTTGAAGGTGTGGGTTGTGTTTCCGGTTCCTCGGTTTTTCATTTGGGCTTTCAATCTTTTACGTCATTGACCGAAAGCTGTATTCTGCGTAGCATGGAAGATGGTTCCATGGAACGGCGGAACAAAATCAATTCTTTCGGCAAAGGAGTACTCGCGGCTTTTGTATTTTTGTTCTTCGGCGGATGCGCTTCCGTTCCATCGAAGGATGTTGCGTTAAAAACCGCTTCCGATCCAGAGCATATTTGGAAACCGACGGATGTTGCGACCCAAAAAACAACGGAACGTACGGAGTTGCCGGCATTCGAACCCAAAGCCCCTTATTCGCTTACAAAGTTGCTCGAATTGGGTTTGTCGAAAAATCAGCAAACGCGTGTTGCCTGGTGGGGCGCGCAGAAATCTTTATCGCAGGCGGAACGCGCAAAGGCTCCTTTTTTTCCGTCCGCAACGGTAACTTTGAGCGGCACGCGTACACGCACGGGTGCTCTTTCGGGAGGGCAGGGGTCGACAACGGATACCTGGGGACCCGGATTGACGGTGGCGTACAAACTGTTTCAATTCGGTGCCGACAAAGCCAATGCCGAAAGTGCGGCTTGTGCGCTTGCCGCCGCGAATTATCAATTTAATTACGCCCTGCAAACGGCGGTGTTTGCCATTCAGAAAAGCTATTACCAATATGCAGCCGCCGTAACGGCGATTGAAGCACGCAAAAGCAGTCTGGAGGATGCGGAAAATTCGCTGAAAAATGCCGAAAATCGTCTGCAAAACGGACTCGGGCGTTCGCAGGCGGTTCTGTTGGCAAAGGCGGAAAAATTACAGGCGGAGTATGAATTGATTGCCGCCGAAGCCGCTTTGGAGCAATGTCGCGCGGAGTTGGCGCTGGCGGTCGGTGTGCCGGTTTCGAAAGAATTCCAAATCGAGGTTACCTTCAACGATTTCGAGCCGCTCGCCAAAGAGGTTACAACCCTGCTTGAAGGCGCCTTGAAAAACCGCGCGGATATTTTGGCACAGGAAGCCGCCGTCGAGGCATCCGAAAAATCACATTTCGCTTCGGAACGTTCCCGTTGGCCGGCAATCGAACTCAGCGGCGGGGTTAGTCATCTGCATCACAATACGCCAAGTGCGCCCCGCTGGCAGAACAATTACAATGTCGGCGTCGGGCTTTCGTGGAATTTCTTCGACGGTTTCGATAAGCAATATAAGGCATTGGAACAGTATGCGGAGCTGAAAAAACAGCGGTTTGCGCTGCGGCAACAGCAACTGCAGGTATTGAAGGATGTTTGGTCGGAATTTCACGCGTTCCAGTCGTCCGTTCAGCTCTTGACGGCGGCCAAAGCCCTGGAAGCGGCGGCGCAGGAAGCCCTCAATGCATCTCGAAGCGGGTATGATTCGGGGTTGAATGATATTTTGGATGTTCTTTCGGCGCAAAAGAATCTGTCCGAAGCGCGTCTGAAACGTACACAGTCGCAATCGTCCATGGCGACCCATTGGGCGCAGCTGGCGTATGTTTCGGGGCGTTTAAACACGGACATTTCGGAAGAACCGACCGAAAAAAATCCGTAGTATTTAGATAAAAATGAAGAAATCTAAATTTTTTCTTTGCGTTCTGCTGACAACCGTCGTTTTTTGGTTGTTTTTCAATCGCAAGCGCTTTTGAAAGCCGGAACCGAAAGCGTCTCAGGCGACCGAAAAGAATCCATAGTATTTAAATAAAAATGAAGAAATCCAAATTTTTTCTCTGCGTTCTGCTGGCAACCGTCGTTTTTTGGTTGTTTTTCAATCGCAAGCGCTTTTGGAAGCCGGAACCGAAAGCGTCTCAGGCATCGCAGGCATCCGCAATGGTGCTGACGGTTTCGACGGTCAAACCCCACGTAACAATGGTAAAGCGTTACATCGACACGGTCGGGCAATGCACCGCCGCCGACAGTGTAGTCCTGGTTTCGAAAATCACGGGAACATTGCAAAAAATTAAGGCAAAAAACGGCGGTTCGGTGCAGTCCGGCGATGTATTGTTTCAGTTTAACGAAGACACGCCGAAAGCCGTTTTGCAACAGGCGGAAGCGCAGTTGGCGTTGGATAAAGCCAAACACGATTTGAATGTTTTGCAGTTGCAACGCTCCGAAAAATTGCGTTCGCAAAACTTTGTCTCCGAACAGGAATATGACACCTACAAAGCCAACGTTGCCGTCAGTCGGGCGCAAATCGACATGGATAATGCCGTTATCAATCAGCGGCGCATCACGTTGAGCGACTATACGCTTTCGGCACCTTTTGCGGGCGAAATCGGTAAATCGGCGGTTGACGAAGGTTCCTATATCCAAGCCGGAACAACGCTCGCAACACTCAATCAGTTGCAACCGATTTATGCGGATGCGTTTTTGGCGGAACGTCACTTGCGGGCACTGTTGCAGGCAAAGCGCGAAGAAATTACGGTTGAAGCGCATTTATTGGATGATCCGTCCGTTCAACAGGCGGGAAAATTGGTATTTATCGCCAATGAGGTTGAAAAATCAACGGGCACCTTTGAACTTCGCGCGGAATTTCCGAACGAAAACAAGCAGTTTTGGCCGGGGCGCGGTGTCGAACTTAAAATTTGTTACGAAACCGTCCAAAATGCAATGTTGATACCCGAAAGTGCCGTTCATGAGGGAACGCACGGCAGTTTTGTGTACATCGTAAATGCAAGCGGTTTGGCGGAAATGAAGTCCGTTACGACGGAACAGACTTACGACGGATGGGTGGCCTCGCACGGTTTAAACGGGAGCGAGCAGGTGATCGCGAGCGGTCACGCGCTTTTGGCGCCCGGAATGCCGGTCAAATCGATCGGAACGGTTGAAGTTCCGTCGTCACTGAGAAAATAAGGGTAACGTGAAAAACGAAGGTTTAACCGTGTCCGTCGAAACAATGAACAAACCAACGTTCCGCCTTGGAATTTTTCGAACCTTTGCGACGTTCGGTATCGCCGTATTGCCGACGGATCGATGGAGCGTTGTAACATCGGGGAAACGGCATTTGGTAGCCGGATATTGACGTATGAAAAGTATTTGCGATCCGTTTATCAAGCGTCCGATTGCGACGATTTTGTTGGCAATTTCGGTTACGTTGCTCGGGATTGCCGCTTATCTGAAATTGCCCGTCAGCGCGCTTCCGAAGGTGGAATATCCCGTCATTCAGGTATCGGCGGCATTTCCCGGCATGAGTGCCGACATGATGGCGAACACCGTTGCGAGCCCGCTCGAAAAGGAATTCATGCAAATCGACGGTCTCAATGAGGTGCGTTCCGAAAGCCGATTGGGTGTTACGCGACTGACTTTGACGTTTGATCTGAATAAATCGACGGATGTCGCTACCATGGATGTACAGGCGGCGATTTCGCGCGCGCAAAGGCAATTACCGAAAGACTTGCCGAGCCAGCCGAGCTACAAGAAACAGGATCCGAACAGCGATCCGATTTACTTTCTCGCCCTGGCAGGCGACAGCATCACAAATGCCGAACTGTATGATTATGCCAAAACCAAGGTCGGACAACAGCTGAACAAAATCGAAGGCGTTTCGCAGGCGCAGGTGTACGGTGTGCCGCGTTCGGTTCGCGTCCATTTAGACATGCGAAAACTGCATCTGTTCGGGCTGTCGACGGCGGATGTTGTCGCCGCCGTTCAAAGTCACACGCTTATTCTAAGCATAGGGCGCTTAAAAGGGGAAACGGAAACCGTAACCCTCCGTTCCGACGGGCAG
This sequence comes from Verrucomicrobia bacterium UBA3222, assembly GCA_002363035.1. Taxonomy (GTDB): domain Bacteria; phylum Verrucomicrobiota; class Verrucomicrobiia; order Opitutales; family UBA9783; genus UBA3222. The sequence goes on along the minus strand of DEWA01000026.1, from coordinate 6,276 downwards.
TTGTCTCGCGCCAAAGAATATCGGCGCATTGTGGTTAAAACACACAAAGGACGTCCCGTTTATTTGGAAGACGTGGCGAAGTGCGAAGACGGCACGCAGGAAGAGGATTTTAAAATTCATTTTTGGGCGGATTCCGTCAAAGCGGAAACCGCGTCCGTCATCAATATCGGCATCAGTCAGACGCCCGGCGCCAATACGGTTGAAGTTTCGAAACGCATCAATGCCATGCTTCCGCATTTGCGCCAATCGCTTCCGCCGTCCGTTAAAATGATCCGCGTCTACGACAAAGCCGCAAGTATCGTGGCATCCGTCAACGAAGTCAAAGAAACGATTGTCATCGCTTTTGTGCTGGTTGCCGCCGTTATTTTTCTGTTCCTGGGACGCGTGCGCGAAACAATCATCCCCGTCGTCGCCATGCCGCTGTCGCTTTTGTTGACGTTTATTGTCATGAAAGCACTCGGTTACAGCCTGGATAATTTATCGCTGATGGCATTGACGCTGGCGATCGGTTTTTTGGTGGACGATGCCATCGTGTTTTTGGAAAACGTCGTGCGCCACATGGAAAGCGGCATGGGGCCGTTGGAAGCCGCTTTCAAAGGAGCATCCGAAATCAGTTTCACCATTCTTTCCATGACGTTTTCGCTGATGGCGACTTTTATCCCGATTGTATTTATGACAGGGCAGATCGGGCGTGTTTTTCGGGAATTTGCCGTCACCATCATTGTTGCGATTTTTGCTTCGGGTATCGTTTCGCTCACGGTAACGCCCGTGATGTGCGCGCGCTTTTTGAAAAGACATAACCCGGGCGACAAAACGCTCATCGAACGTTTGGCATCCACATTGGAACAGGCGTTTCTCGGGCGATACCGCAAGTGGTTGCGGGCGGTTTTTAAGGTTCGCCCTTTGTTTTGGCTGCTGTGGATTGCCTGTGTTGTCGGGATGGCATGGCTTTTCATAAAAGTTCCGAAATCCTTTTTGCCCGCCGGCGACAGTGGAGCCATCATGGGAGTTTTTATGGCGCAAACGGGCAGTTCGCCGCAACAAATGCATCGTTATCAGGAACAAATTAAAGCAATTCTTTGCAAACATCCTGCCGTTCGGGTGACGATGAATGTCTCGGGAATGGGCGAGTTTCTGGCATCCAATCAAGGCATTGTGTTGATTATTTTGAAAGATTTGAAGGAACGCCGATCGTTGCAGGGGAAAATTAAAGTTGACATCGATACCGTTTGTAAAGAATGCCAAGGGATGTTGTTTCAGGTGCCGGGTATTTTACCGTTGATAAAACCCATGCCGGTATTGGACGTCAAAACGAGTACGGCGGACGGTAAGCGCGGCAAGTACTTCTTAACGTTGACGGGTTTGGAGCAGAATGCCGTCAACGAAGCGGCGCAAAAGATGTTGCAACGTTTGGCAACGCTCCCGAGTATTGATGCGCGCTCTCTTAACTGTAACATCGAAACCAACGATCCGACCCTGAATATCACTTATGATCGGCGGCGGTTGTTTCAATACGGCATGACGCCGTATGCGCTTGAAAATACGTTAAAAGATGCCTTTTCGCTCAATTACTCTTACCTGATTAAAGGCGATACGGAGCAATACCAGGTGATTGTCGCCTCTCAACAAAGTCAGCGCCGTTCGCCCGAAAACATTGGCGACATTCACACACCGAATACACAGGGGCATTCCGTTCCGATGGATGAATTGGTGAATTTTAAAAAGACGGTCGGCATGACGAGTGTTTTTCACAAAAATAACTTTCCGTCCGCCGATATTTTCTTCAATTTGAGCGGTAAAGTACCTCTCGGAAAGACCCTGGAATCGATTGAAAACGCCGCGAAGGAGGTTTGTACTGGCGGCATCGAAGCGGAATTGGGCGGCGAATCGAAGGAATTTGCCGAATCGACGCGCAGTTTGACGTTTTTGCTGTTCGTGGCGGTCTTTGTGATGTACGTGGTGCTCGGATGCTTATATGAACATTGGATTCATCCTCTGACAGTGTTATCGACGTTGCCGATTGCGCTCTTCGGCGGTCTGTTGACGCTGATGCTCTTTAAAGCCGAATGTTCGCTCTATGCCTTTATCGGGTTGTTCATGCTGATGGGTATTATTAAGAAAAACGGTATTATTTTGGTGGATTTTGCCGTCGAAAAGCAGAAAAACGGTGCTTCGCCGGAAGAAGCGATTTTGGATGCCTGTTGCGAACGTTTTCGCCCGATTTTAATGACCACCGTCAGTACGGTTTTCGGCATTCTTCCGATTGCGCTCGGAATGGGTGCCGACGGTGCTTCGCGCATCCCGCTCGGTCTGTGCGTTGCGGGAGGTTTGATTTTTGCGCAGGTTGTTACGCTGTTCGTAACGCCCGTTATCTACCTCGGGATGGATCGTTTTAATCGGGTTAAAGCCGAAACGGCGGGAATTTCAAATACGTAAGAAGAAACGGTTTTACGCCACGGAAAGGGAACTTTTGGAATTATTGACGGAAGTTCGTGGGTTCGGATATAACCAAGTGTTTCGCTTCGGAACTTACGTCCGAAACCATCCAAAGGATCCGACAATCGGAAAAATTTCCGTACCGGAGTGAAGTTCACCGTACGACCGATAAAACTGCGTGTGAAACGCTCACCGTTGCCGACAACCGATATTTGAGCACCTACACCGCCGAAACCTAAAAAACGAACCGCTTACCGAGCTGTCGATAGAAAGCCCCCGAGGCGATTGGGGATGCCTCGGGGCACATGAATAAAAATGTGTTCATAAGGGAATGACAGATACCTTTGAAAACCGTTCAAAAAATCTTCAGCTCTCTTATAAGAAACCCGATTTCTTTGATAAACTCCTTCGCGCGAAGCACATCGCTGTTTTTTTCAACCACACAAACTGTACGATGATAAACAAACGGCGGAGCGGTTCTCTTGAAAAACTATCGTATTTTCAGTGACGGACATGTTCGGGTACCTTTAAAATACGGTTGTGTCCGAAAAAATTCTCGTCGCATTATCGGGTGGTGTTGACAGTGCCGTTGCGGCCTATTTGTTGAAACAGCGCGGATACGAGGTGCACGGGATTTTTTTTCGCTCCTGGCAAAACGAAACCGAACTTTGGCAGGCGTGCCCCTGGAAGGAAGATCTGGAATCGGCGCGCGCGGCAGCGGAACACCTGCAAATATCCTTTGAAGTCATCAATTTTATCGATGTTTATCGAAAAAAAGTCGTCGATTACCTCATCGAAGGCTACCGTTCGGGGCAAACGCCAAACCCCGATGTCATGTGCAACCGCTACATCAAATTCGGCATTTTGGTCGAACACATGCGTGCGGCAGGCTTTGATGGTCTCACCACGGGGCACTATGTTCGAAAAGTTGAACAAAACGGTACATTTTCGCTTCAGGAGGGCATCGATAAAAACAAAGACCAAAGCTTTTTTCTGTGTCTTGTAAAGAAAAAGAACTTGGAGAATGTACATTTCCCGCTCGGTGATTTAACAAAACCCGAAGTGCGGCACATTGCTGCGGATATCGGCTTGCCGAACGCATTGCGCAAGGACAGCCAGGGCATTTGTTTTCTCGGAAGCAGTCGCGTATCGATCAATGATTTTCTCCAAAAATATATTCCCGATGCCCCGGGAGACATTGTAACGCTCGACGGTAAAATTCTCGGGCAACATCGCGGTCTGCATCGCTACACCATTGGACAACGCAAAGGTATCGGCTTGCCGTCCAACTGCGATTTCGAACACTACGTCGTAGTCTCAAAAGATTACCAAACGCAACAACTGGTTGTCGGCTTTGATCATCCCGAAACGCGCGGTCTATACACTAATCGCGTCCGCATCAGAGCTTTAAATTTTTTGAAAGAACCACCGAAGGAGGGCGAAATTTTACTTGCAAAACCGCGCTATCGGGATCCGTCGCAGGTTACTACCTGGCATTGGCTCGATGAAGCAACCGCGGAATTATCCTTTCATGAACCTCAACGTGCCCTGGCGGTCGGTCAGGTAGCGGCATTTTATCGGGAAGATTGCCTGATCGGCGGCGGAGTTTATCGGGAGATTTTGTAGGGAAAGTTTGCTCAATTCAATCACATGACATGCTCCGAAAAACTTTGCCTTCCGAACATACGTTTGCGAGTTTTTCCAAAACAGCACAAATTTTCGATACGATGTACTCCGTAAGGTATATTTACAATTATGATTTTGTCGGTTTTTGAATACTATTTCGCCATATGGAAAATAATTTCTACAACATATTCCTCATCTGATTTCTATTGAACATGTTTGTTTGAGTTCAATTCTTTTATCTTCAAGGCAGTGTTTTGTTTAACGGAGTTATTCCCTGCACAGGTCTTGCAAACGCATATCAAACTTATGTTTGAAATATATATTATTATTTGCAAAACACATACGAAGCACTTCTAAATACCTCTTTCTTTTTCTCCCGGAGCATATTACGCATTTTTTGAAACTTAACTCTCCCTTTTCCCCTTTTCCCTTCCTTCTTCTCACACATCCACCGTTCCCCACTCAACTTCCTCCCCGATCTTTTCTCCATCGTACCGTTTCAGTGACCAATCAAAGTGATATTCATCCGAAGCGATACCGCGCAAATAATACCCTTTTTTATACGAAAACAACCTTCCCGCGTGACCGAAACCGCCGAGAGAGCAAATCACATGGTCGCATCTGGAGATGAGATATAAATCCAAATAACCTTTCGAACTGTCGTTTTGGTCGCAGACGCGGCAGGCAATCTCTTTATCCAACGCGGGCAAAATCTTTTCCCGTATCCAATCGGGTTCTTCCGAGAAAAAGAAAAACTTTACGTTCGGATCGAGGGAATGAATTTTTCGTACGGCGAGAACGAAAAACTCGGCTTGCGTCGGATAAGCATTTATGACATTTCCGACATGAGACAGATCGCCGCGCCGCACGTGTACCGCACAGGATTTGCGGGCGTTAATGTCGTCCAATAAATCCTTGCAGGTGTCGATGTCAATCGGGTGGAATTTATCTTTTAGTCTGCAAACACCTTCCTCTTTGCGCATACCGGCATTGCAATCGAACCGAAAAAATACGGCGTGCAACCAATTTTCAAACGCACCCGCGTACGGTTGCAATTCAATCGACGGGAATGCCTGCTTTAATTGCAACGGACGCGCAAAAACACCGTCCTCGTCCGTGCCTTTCGTATGCAGTACTTTACCGGCAAATGATGTTTTTCGCGAACTTCCTCGCCATAACCATACCAACCGATTTGATCCGCCAAACCGCTGCATAAGGGAACAACAACTGTCTCGACGTTAAACACCTTCCGCATCGTCCGATAGAAAACGACTTTGCCGTTGTCCGTGCGCGTCAGAAGAAAAATTGTCAGAGAGAAGAGGAGAAGGAAGAGAAAGATGCGCAGGAGAAGTTTGCGGAGGAAACGCATAAAGCTTTTCAAAAGTTATGGAAAAGACAAGAGATTGAAGTAAGATTGAATTGCTAAAATGAGGATTTGTAGTACCCGAAAATTTGAAGAATCAGGGAGAATTGCGCCGGGTATAATGAAGGAAAAATCCGAAAAATTCAAATAATATCCACAAAGGTATGTTTGTTGTGCTTCGGAGTATTTTCCAATCGATTCACTTATCAAATGATTACATCCGTCCATTTTTTAAAACGAAAAAACACTCATATGAAACAGTAAAAAAGAAAAATCGAAAAACGTCGCAGATTGAGCCGTCTCTCGAATGCTCCCGATGCTTCTCAAAACAAGGTACATCAAAATTGCGCCAAAAACCGTTCGTCATTTTGATAAAAGCGACGAACATCCTCAATCCCGTACAACAACATTGCCAGGCGATCGATACCAAAGCCGAACGCAAAGCCCTGCCAATCGTCGTCAATGCCGCAATTTTTAAAAACATTCGGGTGCACCATACCGCAACCCCAAACTTCGAGCCAGGTATTATGAAACTTCCCGAGATTTGTAATAAAAATATCGACTTCGAAGCCCGGTTCCGTGAACGGGAAAAAGCTCGGTCTCAAACGTACTTTGAAATCTTTGCCGAAAAACTGACGCACAAAGTAGTCCAGAGTTCCCTTTAAATCCGCAACCGACGTATTTTTATCGATGCACAAACCTTCGAACTGATGAAAATTAAAATGGTGCGTCGCATCGTCGGTATCGCGCCGAAAACAACGCCCGGGAGAAATAATCTTCAGCGGCGGTTTGTGTTTCAGCAACGTACGAATTTGAACGGTCGAGGTTTGCGTACGCAGAAGATACTTTTC
>DEWA01000030.1:1906-2847 GCA_002363035.1 Verrucomicrobia bacterium UBA3222 | reverse complement strand
TGCGGAACCGCGCACGTTTGATGAAGACCAAACGCAAAGAAGCGTGTATCAGTGGGTAAAAACAGAATTTGGGCAGGATAAATGAAAAGTGCGGGCACCTTTCGGCACCCGCGCCTTGTATTGTAAGCCCGTAACGGGATGAAGTTAAAATTGATACATTATCCCAATCTCGGCGGCATGAACGATATTCTGTTTAATAGTGCTCTTTATCTCCGCACTCTGCGCATAACTTGGATCTTTCGTCCAGGACAAATCAAATTTTCCCGGGACGTACCTCAAACGGTAACCAGCACTCAAAGACCAGTTGTCATTCGAATACCAGCCAACACCCGCAAACGCCTGACCCAAAAACCGCCACTCGGATTTTTTGTTAAAATAAAGCTCCGGAGCACCACGACCGCCGCTCATGTCACGACCTTTCAAATATCCCGGATGTTTTATGATTGACCGCGCAACGCCCGCACCAATACCTCCGTACAGGAATGCACGCTCACCCGCATCGCGCCGGAACGTCACATTACAAGCGCAAAAATAATTTTCGCTCTTGCCCTTGTAGCACAATTTTTCAGGTACCCAACCGGCGTTATCGATAGTGATATGCCCCATATGTCCTACCGGCAATGAAACATCATGTTCCGTTTCTGTCTTTCCCGTAAAATATCCCAACTCTAACCCGACAGAAACCCGTTCCTCGCAAAGCGATACGCCAACTTCGCCTGAACCCGACCATGCGCTCCCGAAATTTTTACTGCTGCCGACATTTTTTTCATCATCCACGGCAGGCACCATGGTGGTATCATGCCCGACCCAATGATAATTGTATTTCGTTTTTCCGCCAAACAGCCACCCGCCGCGCAACGTCACATACGGATCCCAATCACGACCGTAGTCGCTCTCCGCTAAGTCCGTCGCTCTCAAACACCACACCCGACAGCATCCCG
>DEWA01000030.1:0-1890 GCA_002363035.1 Verrucomicrobia bacterium UBA3222 | reverse complement strand
GTCCGTCGCTCCCGACGCCACACCCAACGACAGCATCCCGACGATGCCTGCCGTAAAGAAGAACTTATTTTTCATAGCTTGATGGCTTCATGATAGGTAGGTAGGTAGGGGGCAAGTGTTTTTTTTTGGGGGGGGGATTGAGGAAATTAAAAAAAACTTAAAAAGACGGAAAAACTTCTTTTGACCGCCTCCGAGAGAATGGCAAAGGTGCCTTTTATGAAAAAAAAATGGAAAAATGGCAGGAAATACTTACTTATTTAATCACTCCAATCCTTCAGGTGCTTACTTAATCAGTTTTTACAAGAGTCGTCCTCCTTTCTCTCAACCGTTAATTTTCATTCATTTCATGCATCCGCCTTGCAACCGCCTCCCAATACGGTCAAAAAAAACCGCGAACGCACCGTTACCGGCGACGTTGCAGGCGGTGATGATTGGGTCAAATAAAATGTAAATCGCGGTTATCAATGCCAGCATGTCGGGTGTTAAACCCAAATAATTCTGCAAAATCGGCAACATCACCAACACGCCGCCGCCGGGAACCGCCGCAACGGCGAATTTTGCAAGCACAAAGTGGAACGCGAACAGCAAATAAACGCCAAAACTCGGGAACGGCAATCCAAACGACCGCAGAACACTCAGGGCAAACATCGGGATAAAAAAACAATCTCCGACCAGGTGCACATTGACCGTTGAAGGAATGATAATATCAGCATTGGCGGGATTGGAACAATTTTTTTCCGCCGCTTTCAGCGAGAGCGGCATGGCGGCGGCACTGGAAGCACTGCCGAAAGCCGTTGCAACGGCAGGAAAAACATTCCGTACGTACACCGACGCTTTTGACACGGAACCCTTCGCGAACAGAATGTATTGCAACAAAATCCAACTGCACGCCGACAAAACAAACGCGAGCAACACCGGCAGGTAAGAACCGCAGACGGACGACAAAACACCATCGTGTTGCATCTTAAACATCATGCCGACGATAAACAGCGGCATCAGCGGCAATAAAATTTTAAAAAAAACGTTTGTCACAACCGCCGCCGCACGTTCGCATATCATCGCCGCGGGTTGGGAAACGGGTCGCAAAAACAATCCCAAAATCAGACCACACACCAACGCGACATCATTGGAAAACAAAGGCGTTAAGCTAAAATGAAACGAAGCTTCCAAAACGGAAGTTGAACCCGAGAGTACCTCCGAATATCGACTGCCCTGTCCCGACAGAACTTTGGAAACGCCGTAACTCAGCATGGTATTTAAAAAGTTGGAGCAGCAGATGAGCGGAAAAATCGTCAGTACCACCCGAAACGCCCGATTGCCAAGGCGCGAAATTGAGCTGAACAGCAGCGAGAAAATCACAAACGGCAGGCAAAACACCAACCCTTCCTTAATGCATAAACTGACGGCATACAGGAAAGCTTTTACGGTCGTCGGGACAAAACGTCCGCACAACAACGGCAACAGCAATGCGCCGAAAAAGATCAGAAACGAGGCTTGGTTTTTATATTTGCGAAACATAAGGACAAAGGAAGAAATGGAGAAGCGAAAACGAATTACCGCTCCGCAGTCGACGTCGTAGTCGTAGTTGTTGTGTCAAAAGAGTACGTCGTCACATGATGCGACGCTAAATGCACAAAAGCACTCTCAAAACGAGACACGCCCTATGCTAAAAAATTTTTTTTGTAAGTGTCAAGATATAATTCGAACAGCAACCGTACCACAGCAGATAAAATTTAAACCTTTGTGTTAAAAATCACACGGAACAGAAACACTCAGAGAATATCCTGCGAACCTCCAGCCCCGTTGGACACTTCCGCCTTCTCTTCCGCGATGACTTTGTATCTTCAACAACCGCCTTCAAAAAAATCTGGCGGAGAGAGAGGGATTCGA
>DEWA01000011.1 GCA_002363035.1 Verrucomicrobia bacterium UBA3222 | reverse complement strand
GGATTTTGGAGAACGGACGTTTTGGTACGGCGGCATCGGCGGCGGGTTTGTGCGGCGTTACTGCAAAATTAAAGCCGAAGTGAACCTCCCGGGTAACCCGGCGGTTAAGTCGGAGCCCGTCGTGTGGAAGTGGAGTTTTCTCGGACAGGCGTTCACGGGTATCGGCGTGTATTTGACGGACGATTGGCAACTGACAGCGGGCTACCGTCTGCGTTGGATGCCGGGAGCTTTTGAGTTAAAGGAAAGCTTTAATGTTGGCGGCGTTGCCGGCAAAAGTATTTTAAAGGTGAAACAGCCTGTCGTGCATGCCGTCGAGGTCGGAATTGTGCGGCGATTTTAAATCCATCCCGCTGCAGGATTTATTGATAATACCGAGGCGGGCGTTGTGAGAGCGTCCGCTTTCGATTGCACTCGGTCTTTCTCATTTTTCTTTCCTATAAAATCCGTGTGTACGCAAATGCATTCGGCACAAGAGAGCACCTTGCGACAGTTTTAACCAACCGTCACTTATGTGCTAAAGGTTAATCTTTACCCCTCTCCGCCGATAAGCGCCCCTACGTATGAAGTGACCGAAAACGGTTGCAAATCCTCCGCTTTCTCGCCCAAACCGACGAAGTAAATCGGTACGTGCAGAGTTTGATAAATGCCGACCAGGGCGCCGCCTTTGCTCGTTCCGTCCAGTTTGGTAACGATAAGACCCGTCAAACCGACGGCTTCGTGGAATAATTTCGCCTGTTGCAGGGAATTGGTACCCAACGAACCGTCGATGACCAGCCAGCGATGTTGCGGGAACAATGGATGACACTTGTGAAGCACGCGCACCATCTTTTTGAGTTCCTCCGTGAGTGAGGTTTTGGTGTGCAGGCGCCCGGCGGTGTCTAAAATCACGCGTTGATAGCCGCGATGGAGACCCGCTTGGCAAACATCGTAGGCAACAGAGGCGGCATCGGCGCGTTGCTGACTGCCGATGCAATCCAAATTCAATCTTTCCGCCCAGGTTTTCAGTTGCTGATCCGCTGCGGCGCGAAACGTATCGCAGGAGCCCAACAGGGTGTGTCGGTTGTTTTTTTCAAAAAAATGTGCCAGTTTCGCCGCCGTGGTTGTTTTCCCGGCACCGTTGATGCCCAACAGTAATATAACCTGCAAATCGACCGCCTGCGTCCGAGGTGGATACAGGAGGTAGGTTGAGGCGTTTTTGTCGGGTGAAAGTGTGTTATCGGTCGAGGTAAAAGGTGTATTTAAACGGGATGTGTCGTTTATTGTCTGCCGTTCGAACGGAGCGGGTGAGGAAACTTCATTCTCGAAAGTATTTTCATGTTCTTTGTTTCCAACCGTTCCGTCTATCTTCGACGAAGTACATGCGGTAACGGCGTCGGATGGGAGTAACAGCGGATTGCCTTCGGATCCCTGAAGCAGTTCGGTTAAAATTTGGCGCAACAGTTCGGTACCGTCGACGTTTTTGTTCGCTTTTGAGGCTTCTTCAACGCGTTTCAGGACATATTCGACGGTATCGACGCCGAAATCCGCTTCGTACAAACTCCTTTCCAGCGATTGTCGGTCGTCTGCCGAAAGGGATGGTTTCGAGAAGACGGCGGCAACGCTGCGCGTAATGCTCTGACGTACTTTGGCGCATTTTTCCGCAAACGTTTTAAAAAAACCTAACATACCTCTTTTGCGATGCGATCGAGCATTCCGTTGATGAAACGCTTGGAATCGTCCGACGCGTACTCCTTGGCGAGTTCAATGGCTTCGTTGATGACCACCGGCGGCGGTGTTTGCGCGAATTTCAACTCATAAACGGCAAGCCGCAAAATCGCCAAATCGACCTTCGCGATGCGTTCGAATGCCCAATTTTCCGCATGCTTTTTCAGAATTTCGTCAATCAGCGACTGTTGCCGAACAACATCGTACAGAGTTGTCGAAACAAATTCCGACGGCAGAATGTCGCCCGCATCTTTCTTTTCTTCACAATACCAGGCATAAAGCGTTTCAACCGCAACATCCGGCTGTACATCCCGCATGTACAAACATTCAATGATACATTGACGTTGTCGGTGGCGCTTGGAAGGATGCAAAGCCATAAGAATTCAAATAACGAAGCGCGACGGCGAAATGCCGAAAACACTCTTATGAGGGAAAAAAGCGGACGAATTGTCAATTTTTTAAGAAAATTTTTATCAAAATCGTTTCTTTTGTGCGGTGCGTAACGGAAAATTGTATTTGCGTTGCGACGGTAAGATGTGACAATAAAGCGAGATGATCATCCAATCAAAAGTTCGCGGTTTCATTTGCATTACGGCGCACCCGGACGGCTGTGCGGCGCAGGTTCGAAAACAGATCGATTATGTGCGCGCGCAGGGCGCATTGAAGAATGCACCGAAGCGCGTGTTGATTATCGGTGCTTCAACGGGCTACGGGTTGGCAAGTCGCATTGTAAGCGTGGCGGGTGCAAAGGCGGCAACGTTCGGCATTTTTTACGAACGCCCGAGTGCGGACGGCAAGCCCGCTTCGGCAGGATGGTATAACACCGCGGCGTTGGAAGCGGCGGCGTTGAAGGAAGACATTCCTTTTTATTCGATGAACGGCGATGCATTTTCGTCGGAATTCAAAAAAAAGGCGGTCGAAGCGTTGCGAAAAACGCTCGGGATGGTCGACTGCGTGATTTACAGCCTGGCGGCACCGCGTCGGACGGATAAAGACGGGACGACGTACAAGTCGGTTTTGAAGCCGATCGGGCAAAGCTTTACGGGTAAAACCGTCAATACCGACAAAGGCGAGGTCTTTGAAACCACCCTTGAACCCGCGACCGACGACGAAATTTTTCAAACGGTCAAAGTCATGGGCGGCGAAGACTGGGAGGAGTGGATGCGTTTATTGGTTGCGGAAAAGCTTCTGGCTTCGAACGCAACAACCGTGGCGTATTCCTACATCGGTCCGGAGGTGACGTGGCCGATTTACAAGTCGGGTACCATCGGTCGGGCGAAGGCGCATCTTGCGGAAACCGCCGAGAGGTTAAATAATTTTCTGTCGGAACATATTCAAGGGAAAGCGTTGATTTCGGTCAATAAGGCCGTTGTGACACAAGCCAGTTCCGCCATTCCCGTGGTTCCGCTCTATAATTCAATTTTGTTCAAAGTCATGAAGGAAGCGGGGTTGCATGAAGATTGCATTCAGCAAATGTACCGTCTTTTTGCCGGCTTATTCGATGGCGGTGCCTTAAAACGTGACGACGCGACGTGCGTGCGTTTGGACGATTTGGAACTGAAATCCGAAGTCCAGACGGAGGTGCAACGCATTTGGGAGCGTATCAATACCGCTAACCTGCATACCTTAAGTGACTTTGACGGCTACAAAAAGAATTTTTTGCAGCTGTTCGGGTTCGAGTGCGAAGGTGTGGATTACAATGCCGACGTCAATCCCGAGCGTCCGATACGGAATTTGATTGCTTAATGCAAACCGAAATCGATCGGTTGCTGGAAGGTATTCTGAAAACGCAACGGACGTTGGGCGAGGAGCATTTTTTGCTGTCGCCGAAAGTTTTGAGCGATTTTTTGAAGAACGAACATGCGGCGCTTGCGGATGGTGAGGAAGGTGTTTCTCTCGCAAATCCGATGGGTGGCGCAACGGAGCGTGTTGCTCCTGTTCCTTCTTCCGTTTCCTCGAATTTTATTCAAACCTCTTCCGAAGTTACCGAAGCACAAACATCGGACAATGTCGGAATGCCTCCCGTTGTCACGCTTCCGTCGGGGACGAAGGCGGAGCAATGGGCATGGTTAAAAGCGAGAGTTTTATCCTGTCCGAATTGTTTGAAGCATGTGCCGGAGGGCAGAAAGCCGGTGTTCGGAAGCGGAAATTTGGATGCCGACATTTTCTTTTGCGGTGAAGCGCCGGGGGCGGAAGAAGAAGAGCAGGGAGAAGTTTTTGTCGGGCGTGCGGGGCAGTTGTTGACGAAGATCATCGAAGCCATGGGGTTGCGGCGTTCGGACGTGTATATCGGCAACATTATGAATTGGCGCCCCGAAACCCCGAACCGCATCGGCAACCGACCGCCGACGCAGGAAGAAATGCGATTTTGTTTGCCGTATCTCATCGGGCAGGTAGAAATCGTGCGCCCGAAGGTGCTGGTGGCGTTGGGATTAACGGCGGTGAACGGTTTGCTCGGTTATGATGCCAATCGAAAGATGCGCGATTGCCGCGGGCATTGGTTTGAATTCCATAAAATTCCTTTATTGGTGACGTATCACCCGTCGTATTTGTTACGCAACGGTACGTCCGCTTCCAAACGCATGGTGTGGGAAGATATGCTGTGCGTGATGCAGTTTTTAAAGATGTCGATTTCCGAAAAGCAAGAGGGGTATTTTTTGTAGGGAGAGGTTACGTTAGTTTTTGTTTGCGTTGCTCGAAAGTGATTTTGTTTAAGCTCGCGTGGGTTAAATTGTTGTGTCCTTTATTAGAGGCGATATTCAGACGGGATGGAAAATTAATGAGAATTTGGGTTTTAGCACAAAGCAACGATCAAAATAAAAGCTCGCGAAACCGTAAGCCGTCGCCATAAAATGTTACCGTTGCGTATATAAAAGTATGAAAGAGGCGGATTTTGAGGATTTTTTAAAAAATTTGGATAAAAACGGCGAACTTTCGGCGCATCTGCCGCAACGCATCGTGTGGTTGAGCGGGTCGCCGGGATCGGGAAAAGGGACGCATACGCGTACGTTGATTGATTTTTTCGGATTGCATGAAGAGCCGCTGATCGCCAGCAGTCTGCTCAAAACGCCCGAGATGCTTGAGAAAATCAACCAAGGGCTGCTGTTGGATGACGAAACGGTTATCACGGCGGTTTTTGAAGCATTAAAAAATCCGTTGTACCAAGGCGGGGTATTGGTCGACGGCTTTCCGCGCACCGACGGGCAGGCGTACGCCATTGAGTGGTTTTACAAAAAACTTTCAGCCGACGGAAGACAGCCGCAGTTCGTTTCGGTTGTGTTGCTGACAAGCGAAGCCGTCAGTCTGGAACGACAACTGGGGCGCGGACGGCGGGCGCAGGCGCACAACGAAAGGGTGAAACAAACGGGCAAGGGCGAATTAAAGGAAGTGCGCGCGACGGATTTGGATCCGAATGTGGCACGGAAACGCTATGAAGTTTTTATGAAGGAAACCTACGCCGCCGTTAAGAAACTCGACGGTAAAATTCCGTTTGTTTCCGTTAACGCCGACGGTACGTTGGAAGCGGTGAAGGCGGAATTATCGGCGAAATTGCGGCAGTTGAATTTAAAGCCGTAACAGGCAATAAACCGCGTCCGCGAGTCCGTGCGCGGGTACGTACGTATTCATTGGCGGAACATTGCGGAGTGGTCTTATAAATAAGCGCACAAAAGGGTCGGTTTTCGAGAAATTTTGTCGTACTTTTGTATAAAATTTCTGATATTTGTACGTTTCGATGAAAATACGAAATCTGTCGGACGCGAAACATTCGGAATGGTTCGGTCGGTATGGCGTTGCCGTTCGAAAGTTGCTTCGCTGCGCGGGCAGTGTGCTTTCATTATAAAGTACGTTTAATGCCGGAAGCGTTCGGTCGCGGTTTTTTTGAAAGTAAAAAGACGTTCCGAACACGGGAAAAACGGACAACGATTTGCACACACGGAGGAGTATTGAAAGGACCGTTTGTATATTCTTCCGACGGACGTTTTGCTTTGATACTCAACCGAAAACGCTTCTCAATGGCTTGTGAAAGATGGCTTGGTCGGTTTTGCTCGTCGTAACGCTGTTGGAAGGATTGAGCGGACTCGGGCGTACGGCGGCGTTCAGTCCGTTTTTGAATGACCTTTGTCGGGATTTATCCTTATCGCGTACCCAAATCAGCGCGGCGTATGCGTTGGCGCATTTGGCAACGATGTTCGTACTGCCAAGCGTCGGGCGATTGTTTGACCGCGCTTCGTTTCCGAAGTTTTTAAGTATCTTTACGCTCCTGTTCGGCATTTCCTTTGTCGGTATGAGCGGTTTGCGGATATTCGACACAATATCTTGGGTAAGTTTATTTATCCTGTGGCTCGGAACCTTCGGCATCCGCACGGCGTTGCATTCCTATTCCATTGCGGGACGTTCGACGATTGCCCTGTGCTTTTCGAAAAAACGCGGCGTTGCCATGGGAATTTATACCCTGTTTACAACGCTTATCGGTTCCGCCGTTCCGTCGATTGCTTATCATTTGCATCAACATTTTACGTGGGCAGGCGTTTGGGCGAGCATCGGTCTGCTGTGGTTATGGATGTTGTTGCTTTGTCCGTTTGCCGCCAAACCGCCGCCACAGAACGTACCGACGGTATCATCGCCGTTGCCATCCGAACAAAAAACAACCTACCGACCGGTACTGTTTTACTTCGTCATGACGACCTTATTCTTTAAAGCGTTTCAGAACACGGGTATTACATTGCATTGGATGCCGATGTGCCATGAATTCGGGGCGGATGCGGAGAAAGTCTCCTTCGGATTTATGCCGATTGCGGTTGTTTCGATTACGACCACGTTTGTTTTCGGGCATTTTTTTAAAAAAATAACGCCCGCGACGGTGTTGTTGCTGTTTTTGAGTGCCGATTTGGGGATGCTGTGCGCCGCAAAAGCGATTGCGGCAACCGTCGGTGTGTACGGCTTTATTCTCTTTACGGGCTTATATTACGGATTGAATAACGTTGTCGCGACGCTGGTGTTGCCGGTATTGTTCGGCGTGAAAAAAATCGGCGCCCTTCACGGTTGGGCGTACGCGTTCGTAAGCTTCGGCAGTTCCGTCGGTTCGTTTTATTTCGGGTGGATGAGTGACCGCGCGTCCTATCAGACGGCATTGTCGGTTTGTATGGTTGCGGTATGCGTTTTAATCCTGTGCCTGTTTGGTATGCGGAAATCATTGCAACGTTATGAAATCATTTAATATTGTCGCCCCGTTGGTCGTTTTGACCCTCCTTGAGGGTTTTTCTTTTTTCGGGCGTACGTCGGCACTCAGTCCGTTTTTGCCGTCGCTTTGTTCGGATTTATCGGTGTCGATGACGCAAATCAGCGGTGCTTATATGTTGGCAAATCTGATTGCAGGGTTGCTGTTGCCGTTTGTCGGAAAATGCTACGACCGAGTGGGACTTGCGGATTTTACAAAGGCTTTTGTCAAAATTTTTGGTCTTTCGTTCGCCATCATCGGGATTCCGTGCACGTTAGGCGTCGATACGCGGTCGGGTGGGAAAATGACCGAATGGATGACAGAGTATAGTTGGATTCTTCTTTTGATACCTTTGGTGTTTCCCGGTTCCGTTCGTGCGATTATTTCAACTTTTTTCAGGAACCGACGGCACAAACTTTTGTTTCTCGCAACAGGTGTCACCATGCTGTTTAGTACCATTTTTGTTTATACCGTTGCGGCAGGTTTAGACAGAACTGTGTTGTGGATTTATGCGTTAGGATATGTACCTTTATTGCACTTTATTGTTTATCGTTCCATTCGTGATCGAGAGAAGAGAGAAATTTTTCTTGGTGTACTGCTTTGGTTTATTCTTTTCTGTATGTCAGTCTTTGCCTTTGTTGTATATTCGGATCCCAGGCTGCTTTGGGGGTGTTTCATTGGTGTTTTATTTTGGATGGTCCGTAAACTGAAATCGCTGAGAAGAAAGTGGCAAAAGTTGCAAAAGAAATTGGAGGCATACGGGATAAATTTTGAGCGTTTGATTTTACCTCTTCTCGTCTACTGGAGGATAAAGCACCCCGGAAAAGAATTTCATCAGCATCGAATCTCCTGGCGGAATGTAGTGTATTTTATAAACGTGGCAGCTTTGTTCTTTTTTTTTCATGAGTACAAAACAGCGTCTCCGACGGCGTTCGGATGCACAATACTCTTCTTTGTGTTTATCGGCATACGAACGGCGGTACAGGCATACACGTTGGCGGGACGTTCATGGTTGGCGACGCATTTTTCGCAACGCCGCGGGTTTGCAACGGGATGCGTACAGCTGTGTGTGACGCTCATAACGGCTTCGACGCCCGTTATTTGTTACCAAATCAGTCAACATTGGACGGGCGGAATGTTTTTTTGTATGTTGAGTATCGTTTGGTTTGTCGGGTTATTCGTCTGCGGTTGTCTCCCCGAGAAACCATCGCCGCGAACCGAATGCTCGTCCAAAACGCCGACTTTATCGGGGGTACGGCAGTCTTTTAACGGCAGTCGGCTGTTGTTGGGTTTTATGTGTCTCACGCTTTTCTTTCGAAATGTACAGAACAGCGGTATTGCGTTTCATCTGGTGCCGATGTGCAAAGATTTTGGCGTGAACGCAAAAACGGTTTCGGCGGCGTTTATGCCGATTTCGCTGCTGGCGGTCGGCATGACGTTTTTGTTCGGACATTATTTTAAACGGCTCGGTTCACGAATATCTTTGGGACTGTTTTTGCTGTCCGATGCGGGAATGTTGTATGCGGTGAAACATATCGATGTAAGCGGGATGCTTTGGCTGTTTATCGCCTGCATGGGACTTTACTGGGGTATCAACAACATCATTGCTTCCATGGTCATTCCGGCGTTGTTCGGTATAAACCGCATCGGTGCGTTGAACGGCTTTGCGTTTGGTGCCGTCAGCCTCGGAAGTGCCGTCGGACCGTTTTTCTTCAGCATCATGAAGGATGCAACGTCGTACAAGAGTGCGTTGACGCTGTGTATCGACGGTGTCTTTTTGCTGTTTTGCCTGTTTGCGTTGCTCCAAAATCGCATTAAATCCTCGGAAGCGAATACATGAAATCCGTAACGGCAGAGCAAAAGCGGCGTGCGCAAACGGTTGCGACACTTTTGGACGAAATTATTCCGAACCCGAATGCCGCGTTGGATTATCGTTCGCCGTTTGCGCTGTTGATTGCAACCTTATTGTCGGCGCAGTGTCATGACGAACAGGTTAATCGCGTGATGCCGACGTTTTTAAAGAGAGCCCCATCGCCCGAAGCCGCGTGTGCCTTATCGGAAGCCGAAATCGGCGCAATCATTCATTCGTGCGGATTTTTTCGCGTGAAAGCACGCTACATCGCGACTTTATCGCGACAATTGTGCGAAAACTTTAACGGAAACGTCCCCGACGATTTTTCATCATTGGAAAGTTTGGCCGGCATCGGCCACAAGACCGCCTCCGTCGTGATGGGTTACGCCTTCGGCCATCCGACGTTCCCCGTGGATACCCACGTGCATCGTCTGGCACTTAAATGGCGTCTGAGTGAAGGCTCTGTGGAACGTGTCGAAGCGGATTTGAAGCAACTGTTCCCGAAGAGAGATTGGTTTCGGCGGCATATTCAGATGATTACCTATGGGCGAAAGTACTGTAATCGCGTGGTGTGTAAGGCAGGGCGGTTGTGTCGGGTATGCGGGGTGTTGGGTTGTATATGATACATACTGTTCTTTCCCATCGGTTCCTTGACGGTTTAGTTTGGTTGCATTACATTCGGGATAATTAGAGGAAGAGGTCGTTTTTGAACGGATAACATCCCATGACACATCCGCACCGAGGCATTTTGATTACCTTTGAGGGTTGTGACGGCGGCGGGAAGACGACGCAGTTGCGGTTGTTGGCAGAGCGGTTGAAACAGACGAAGCGGGCGTTTTTGGCATTGAGGGAGCCGGGCGGTACGGACATCGGCGAGACGGTGCGTTCGATTTTATTGCAAAAAAAACATGCTTCGTTATGCGCGGAAGCCGAACTGTTATTGTTTGAAGCGGCGCGTGCGCAATTGGTGCACGAGATCATTCGTCCGGCGTTGAATGAAGGGAAAGTCGTTTTGTGCGACCGCTTTATGGATTCAACGACGGCGTACCAGGGTTCCGGGCGACATTTATCATTGAAAGCCATTGATGTGCTGAATGCGTTTGCGACGGGCGATGTATGCCCGAATATGACGTTTTTGCTGGATGTACCGCCGAAGGTCAGTCGACAACGGGTATTGCAACGTACGTTTAACGATTTGGATCGAATGGAAGGCGAGGAGCTAAACTTTTACGAACGGGTTCGGGAGGGGTATTTGCGTTTGGCAGAGGCGCATTCCGAGCGGATCATCGTTGTCGATGCGTGTCGCGATAAGGAGGTAATTGCGGATTTTATTTGGGAAAAAGTGCATGGCATTCTCATAAACGGATGAATAAAGAAGCTTATTTTTCAAAAATTCCGCAAAGCGTTTTGGTGTGCGGATCGGATTTTAAGACGCTTTGCACCTTTATCGGGCAGTGGGGCGCGCGGTTGCTGACGATTTCGGAGGCGGAAGTTGCGAAGTGCCCGGATTTTCACGCCGTTTGGCCGACCGGCAAAATGCGGCAGATTTCGGTGGATGCATTGCGGGAGTTTAATCGCAATGTCTATGTGACGGCGCATCGGGACGGTCGCAAGGTATTTGTGATTTACGAAGCCGATCGGTTGAACGGAGCCGCCGCGAATGCGTTGCTGAAAACGCTCGAGGAACCGACGGCGGACACGTCGATTTTTCTGGTGACCGTGCGTCCGTACGATCTGCTTCCTACTTTGCGCAGTCGCTGTTGGTTTGTGCAAGTGAACGAGGCGACATCGGAGGAGCGCGATGAGGTATTGGAAGCGTGGTTGTCGGATTTCAAACGATACATTCTAACCGTTTGCATGCAAAAAAACGACGCTTCACCGATGCACATGTACGGTTTGTTGTATCGTTTGCAGGCGTATCTTTCGAAAAAAATCGAGAATTTATCCCTCGCTTCCGATGAAATGCTCTCCGAAGAAGAGCAAGCGGCACAAAAAGCGGGTCTCGAGAAGCAATGCCTGCAGGGGATTTTTCGATCCGTCGAGCAGACGTTGAGTGCGACGGTGCGGGATCCGCAAAGTTTCCGTTCGGCGGCGGAATTTTATCCGCGTTGGGTGTCGGCTTTAGAGCAATGTTATCGACGAACGGAGGTGAACTTCGGAGCCGTTGCGGCGCTGGAAGCATTTATGTTATCTTTTTGTTCTGTTGTGTCGCAAAAGGCGTAGTGTATAATAAGAGTGATAGTCGAAACCGTTAAATAATATCCCATGAACACTTTGGAAGCATTGAAACGTTGCACGCGCATTACGGCGGATACGGGCGATGCGGAGGAAATGCGGCGTTGGAAGCCGGAGGAAGCGACCACCAATCCGACGCTGATTTTGAATTTATTCCAATCCTCCGAGTGCGAAACGACGTTGGATGAAGCGTACGAATTGGCGCGTACGGGTTGTAAAAATTCCAAAAAAGGTCCGACGTTGCAAGCCGTTTGCCGAGCGTGCCTGGTGACGGTGGCAAAGCAGATATTAAATGTGGTTCCCGGGCGCGTTTCGATTGAGGCGGATGCGCGCGTTGCGTCGGATACGAAGGCAACAACGGAAGAAGCATTGGATTTGATAAAATTGTGCCAAAAAGCGTCGGTCGATACGAAGCGGATTCTCATTAAAGTTGCCGCTACGTGGGAAGGTATTCAGGCGATGAAGGCACTTGAGAAGAAGGGCATTGCCTGCAACGGGACGCTGATTTTTCACGAAGTTCAGGCGTTGGCGTGCGCACAGGCGAACGTAACGTTGATTTCGCCGTTTGTGGGGCGCATTTTTGATTATTACGTAACGCACGGTTTATGGAACGAAGGCGACGAGGATCCGGGTGTGAGTTCGGTTCGGCACATTTTTGAGCTTTTAAAATCCCAGGGATACAAAACGGAAATCATGGGCGCCAGTTTTCGCAACGTGAACGAAATTTTGGCATTGGCGGGTTGCGATCGCCTGACGATTGCGCCAAAATACCTGGAACAGCTGGCGCACATGAATGAACCCGTTGAAGTTCGTTTAAAAATGCCGAAAGCCGTTAAAAAATCGCCGCCGATTACGGAAGCGGAATTTCGGGAGCAGTTGTCCAAAAGCGCCATGGCGACGGAAAAATTAGACGCGGGTATTGCTTCGTTTTCACTGGATTGCCGGGGTTTGAGCGAATTGATTATGTCTTATTTGGATGTGACGGAACGGTCGTATGGGAGGTAGGTTGGGGATAAGTGCCAACGGCGCAAAGCGGGAAGCTGGAAAAGATAAGGGCGTTTTTGGCGGCTAACAGGGGGATGTTCTCGATTTTGTTTGTCCCCACCCTCACTTCCTGTCACTGTAAGGTCAGCCATGGCAAAAAAACCGTTCTTCATTACCACTCCGATTTATTCTCCGTCCGGCAATCCGCACATCGGGCACTGTTATACGACCGTCGCCTGCGATGCGATTGCGCGTTATCGGCGGATGCAGGGATATGCCGTGCTGTTTTTGACGGGTACCGACGAGCACGGTTTGAAAATCGAGCAAAAAGCGCGGTCAGCCGGCATAGAACCGCAGGCGTATGTGGACGGAATGACGGAGCGGTTTCGCAAGCTGTGGGATGTATTGAATGTCCGTTACGATCGCTTTGTTCGTACCACCGACGATTATCATGTGCGTACGGTGCAGTCAGTGTTTCAAAAATTGTACGATCGCGGTTACATTTACAAAGGGCAGTATGTCGGAAAGTACTGCACGCCCTGCGAAAGCTTTTGGACGCCGAAGCAGTTGGTTGACGGAAAATGTCCCGATTGCGGTCGCGAGGTAACGGATGCGCGGGAAGAGGCGTATTTTTTTAAACTTTCGGCTTTCACGGATGCGATCGGTAAACTCTTGGAAGGCGGTACGTTTTTGCAACCGAACAGCCGTGCGAAAGAGCTGATCGGCAATTTTATCAAACCCGGATTGGAAGATTTCTGTGTGTCGCGAACGGGTGTTACCTGGGGCGTCCCGGTGCCGTTCGATCCAAAACATACGGTGTATGTGTGGTTCGATGCGCTGCTGAATTACATTAGTGCATTGGGGTACGAAAACGGAGCATTTGAGGATTTTCAATGTTTTTGGTCGGCGGATGTCCATTTTGTGGCAAAAGATATTATGCGGTTCCATGCCATTCTGTGGCCGGCGGTGTTGACGGCGCTCGGGTTGTCGTTGCCGAAGCATTTGGCGGTGCACGGATGGATTACGGTCGGTGGCGAGAAAATGAGCAAATCGCGCGGGAACGTTATCGATCCGTACGTTTTGACGGAACGATACGGAACGGATGCGGTGCGTTATTTTCTTTTGCGCGAAATGATCTTGGAGAACGACAGTGAGTTTTCGGAAGCTGTTTTATTGAAGCGCGTCAATGCCGATTTGGCGAACGGTATCGGAAATTTGGTTGCGCGTACCGTGGTGATGGTTGAAAAGTACTTTGGCGGGACATTATCGGCGGAACGGGAAGCGGCACCGATCGATGAACCGTTGATAAAATCCGCACTTGCGTTGCGCAACAAAACCGATACCACGATGGACAACTTCCGTCTGAATGAAGCACTTGCGGCGATTTTTGAAGTGATCTCTTTGGCGGATAAGTATGTCGATGAAACAGCACCGTGGGTATTGGCAAAAGATCCGATCCGAAGGGCGCGTTTGGCGACGGTTTTGTATAATTTACTGGAAACGTTGCGTATCACTTCGGGTCTGTTAGTGCCCTTTATGCCGACGATGATGCCGAAGATTTGGGAACAAATCGGTGCAACGGAGGAAGACGTGGCGTACGATAAGCTCAACCAATGGGGTATCTTGAAGCCACAGGTAAAGGTGTGTAAAGGTGAGATTTTGTTTCCGAAAAGGGAGTTGCAAGAGCATGTATAGCGGTTTGAGAAAAATGGATTTTTTAGAAAAGCGACTGTTTCGAAAGTTAAGAAAGTAAAGAACTGTAAAAACACCCCGAGCCGTTTTTGGGCGGCTCGGGTGTGATGCTTTTAGAGGAGAACTCGCCAAAAGTCACTGTAACGCTTGCGCTTTTTCCATTCCCGTTTCAATATCTGATCTCATTTTCTCCAGTAAACTTCTCATAAGCTCAAAAACGAATTTACTACTACCAATGAGCTCTGGCAACTTATCTATATACAGTCTATGAAGAGGACCCTTGCTGGTTGTTAGCTTACGTTTCGTCTCTGAAAAACGTTTATATGTATCCAAAATATCTTCGGTTACATTGCCTGCGTCAATTGCACTCTTTATTTTTTTATACCTGCGGAAATTGACCGCAACGGCACGACAAACTTCTTTTTCATCTTGACTCTCACACGTGCGTTCAATTAGACGCATCCACATGTCTACATTACTTCCTGTTTCTAATTGCCGAGAAATTTCTGTGTAAAGAATATCCTCTATTTCGGCGATGTATTTTTCAGAGAAAACCTCTTTCGCAACTTTTAAAATAACATCCTCATCTGTAACATAAACCACTTTATTTTTAAGATTACGTATGAACGGTTCTATGAAATATCTCAAGCCTTTGTGTTCCTTGCAAAAGGCCGACCAATCTTCATATACCCAAAAGCCTGGTTCCGGTTCTTTTGCCATCTCGAAGTAATCCCAGGCAAAACTACAAAGAAATCGTCCTACAGCGATACGGATATTCACCGTACTGGGACAATAAAACTCAATATTCTTACTAGTATGGCGGCTTTTAACGTAGAATGCGCTCCATTCTTTCTTGAAATCATCGAAAAAATTTTCGGCAATCCCAAATAAATTGTATCGCAAAAATACCCCGAGTGCATCTTTTTTAAAAAAGCCACACCTTTTGTCACCGTTAAGCAATCCAATAAAGCTTTCTTTTTTTGTCCCACAGATTGCTTCGCAAATCTCTTCTACATCTGATTTAATGTTATCATCGGAATATATGCAACGCCCGATGCGACCTTCCTTATAAAGCTTCTCGAATTCGTCTTTGTGTTCCTTTAAAAAGCCATCGACTTCAAGTCGATGACTTTGGAGCATTTTTTCGGTAACGCTTTTTAACTGCTCGCGAACGGAATCGTTGATGACAATTTCCGCTCCTAACGACGACATTCCGATGCCGCAAATCGCCGCACCGACGAACAGTGATTTTGT
>DEWA01000034.1:36751-43269 GCA_002363035.1 Verrucomicrobia bacterium UBA3222 | reverse complement strand
AAGCCTAATTTTTGCCCGAAGTAGATGGCGCGACGAATGATTTTTCTTAATACGTAATTGCGCCCTTCATTGCCTGGGTAAATCCCGTCGGCAACGGCGAACGTTGCGGCGCGCACGTGGTCGGCGATCACGCGAAACGCGATATCGGCTTCAAGGAGTTTTTTTTCTTCGGATGACGGATTTTCCCCTTCGGTCGGAACCCGTCCGCCATAGTGATGCCCCGACCATTGCTCCAAGACTTCAAAGAGCGGTTGAAATAAATCGCTTTCGTAATTCGAGGGTGTTTTGGAAAAATCCGTGAAATTTTGCGTTGTCGCAAGAATGCCCGCCACACGTTCAAGCCCCATGCCTGTGTCGACATAATGATTTTTCAGCGGTTCCAACGAACCGTCCGCCAACGCGTTGTATTGCATGAACACCAAATTCCAAATTTCAATGCATCGCGCATCGCCTTTGTTGACCAAACGACCGTCGGTATGCCCGTCAGGCGTCAAATCGATATGAATTTCGGAGCACGGTCCGCACGGCCCCGTGTCGCCCATCATCCAAAAATTATCTTTCTTACGTCCGACCACAATATGAACGTTCGGATCGAGCCCTGCGTCGGTGAAAATTGCCTCCCAAAGCACGTATGCTTCGTTATCGCGTTCGGCGGGTTCGCCGTCGAGCGGTTCGTAGACGGTGGCATATAAGCGTTCTTTCGGAAAATGCCAAACGTCAACCAACAGTTCCCATGCCCATTGAACGGCTTCTTTTTTAAAATAATCGCCGAAGGACCAGTTGCCGAGCATCTCGAAAAACGTATGATGGTACGTATCAAAACCGACTTCTTCCAAGTCGTTATGCTTCCCGCCGGCGCGGATACACTTTTGCGTATCGGTTACCCGCGCATCTTTTGGCGTTTGTTGCCCGAGAAAATACGGCACGAACGGGTTCATGCCGGCGTTGGTAAAGAGCAAATTCGGTGCTTTCGGAAGCAGGGAATCCGACGGAACGATGCGATGATTTTTGCTTTCGAAAAATTTCAGGAAACTTTGTCGGATTTCATGGGAACGCATACAGCTATTTTGTATTTCAAAGGCTCTCCGAAGCAACTCAAAACGGTGCGCGAAGCCGAAAGTTTGAGATCGCAAAAAACAGGCTTGCCATCGGGACAAAAAAAACCATCCTAGAATCAGTTGGCGTCTGTCCTGTTCGTCTAGAGGTTAGGACATCGGGTTTTCATCCCGAAAACAGGAGTTCGATTCTCCTACGGGACGCCAGGTCGGCTTTTGGAAAGGGCTGCGAGGGGAGTTTTTTTCATTGATCTTTTTGGTGACGGGGTGTCGTTTTTTCATTTTTCGGATGTCGGATGTTTAAAGGGATTGGATCCCGTTGGCTTTTTTTGATAAGGGCATAAATTTACATGGAGGTGATGCGGATTTTTAAGAGCAAAACACTGGCAGTGTGCGTTTGTTTTTGGATTGCCGGTGCCGCGGTCGGTTATGCTTCTTCTTTATCTCATTGCAATTTACGGTGCGGTTCTTTCGGAAAAATTAGAAGGAGCGGCATCATATTGAATGCCCGTTGTCGCCTTGGAGAACGCCAAAAATCGTTGTGTTCGAACCGAAACAGACATTTGGTGTGCATTCGAAATGAGCGTTCGAAAATCAATAAAAAGATGAGAAATTTTTCGAATGGTGCGGGTTTTTGGCGCGAAAATCCATAAAAAAGCTTGTCATTTGTTCCAGACATGATTTTCTGTTGTATGGAAGGTGCGGTTATGGAAGCGGAGGCAAAAGCGGTCGTTAAGACACAGGGGCAGCAGTTTTGCGTGCGGACGGGTGATGTTTTAAAGGTGATGCGTTACCCGAATACGGAAGCGGGGAGCGAGTTGGAGCTCAAAGACGTTCTGATGTACGAAGATGCCGCGGGCGTCCGTTTCGGGCAGCCGGTTTTGAAAAATGCGACGGTGCGCGTCAAAGTTTTGGAGAATAAGCGCGACAAGAAGGTTACCATTTTAAAGCATCGTCGTCGCGGCGGTTTTCAACGTAAACAGGGCTTCCGTCAGGCGATATCGATCATTAAGGTGGAAGCCGTTGAGTTCAAAAATTAGGAGTTTAAAAACTAAGGGAAGGGTTATTTGTTATGTCGCATCATGCTGCACAGGGTTCATCGCGGAACGGACGGGACAGTCGTTGCAAGAATTTGGGCGTCAAACGTTACGGCGGAGAAAAAGTGCGTGCCGGAACAATCCTCATGCGCCAGCGCGGCACGCAATACCATCCCGGAAAAAACGTCGGCTTAGGACGGGATTTTACCTTGTTTGCGTTGATTGACGGGGTGGTTGAGTGGGATAAGGAGCATCGAAGGGTGGGGGTGGTAAGGGCGTAAGAGGACAACGGGGTTGATTGGGGTGTGTGCATGTCTTTGATTGGTCTGTGTTGTTTTCTTTGTTGAGCTTTTAGTATTTGTTACTTTGAAGTTTAGAGAGGTTTTGTCGAGGGGGGGGGTTACCCGAAGTATGTGATCTAGAAGGCAATTGTGGTGCATAAGTTGTTTGCCAGTGCTTTGATTGAATTGACGTATTGCGGATGTTTCCGTGAGATATGGTATGGGTGGTGCTGGGATATGCGTGGTTTTCCCTGAATGGACGAATCTAAAATCATCCTCGATTAAATCGAACGTTTTAAATCAACAAGGGTTCCGATATTTGCTTTAAGAGGTCTGCAAATTATCCCTGGTGGATATGGCGAGGGCGATACGCTTTATGGCGCACCTGTTCCGTTGTCGCGGAAAATCGTCAAAAACAATCGTTCGGTTTCACTTGAAGCCTGCGAACAGTTACTGCAACAGCCGTTGCACGAAGCGCGTTATACGGCGTTGGTGTTGTTGGATGAAAAATTTCCAAAAAACTCGCATGAAGTTCTGGGAATTTATTTACGCAATACAAAATTTGTCAACAATTGGGACCTGGTCGATGTGTCGGCACCACATATTGTCGGAAAGTTTTGTCTGCAAACGGGAAACAACGATGTGATTTTAAATTTAGCCGATAAAGAAAATCTTTGGGAAAACCGCATTGCCGTCGTTGCGACATTACCATTGACTAAATCGGGACAGTTTGCATTGACTCTTGAACTGTGTGAACGTTTTCTTCATCACCCGCATCCGCTGATATACAAAGCCTGCGGCTGGATGTTGCGCGAAGTCAGCAAGCGGGATGTGGAAAGTGTTTTGCATTTTTTTCGGAAGCATTGCGAGGCACCGAGTGTAATGAGATGGTATGCGTTGGAGTGGGTAAGAAAAAACAAAGAGATCAACATTACTAAATGAAGAGTAACATTTGCCCACTTGTCAAAAAGTTACTCGGAAGACTTTTTTACAGTATCTTGCGGTATTAGTGCCGCTTCATTTTGTTTAAATCACTTCTCACTGTCTCTTTCAGTTTCCGCTCTGCTTCTTCACTATTAAGCTTTACTCGCCGAAGAACCCCACACATCCCTCATATACTCCCTTATGGTTCGATCGCTCGAAAAATACCCGAGGCGCGCGGTATTGAACAGTGCCTTTTGCGTCCAAACACGCGGCTGTTGATACAAACGTTCGCAAAGTTGCTGTGTGTCGCAATAGGCGCGGAAATCTGCCAGGACAAAGAACGGATCGCCGCCGTCAAGGAGGGAATTGCGGACAGCGCGCAGCGGATAACGACCGTTGTCTTCGAAACAGTCCGCCGCCATCCAGTCGAGCAGGCACTTTAATTCCGCATCGGCGTTGTACACGTCATACGGGCGGTAACCGTTTTGTTGCAATTCTTCCAGCTCTTCGACGGTGTGACCGAAGATGAAGATGTTTTCGGCTCCGACATGTTCCAGCATTTCCACGTTGGCGCCGTCGAGCGTGCCGATGGTGCAGGCGCCGTTGAGACCGAGCTTCATGTTGCCGGTTCCCGACGCTTCTTTGCCGGCGGTGGAAATCTGTTCCGACAGATCGGCGGTCGGAATGATGCGTTCGGCGAGCGAAACATTGTAATCGGGAAGGAAAAAGATTTGCAGTTTCCCGTTCAGCCGTTGGTCGTTATTGACGCGCTGCGCGACAACGTTGATCGCATGGATGATTTCCTTCGCGAACAAATATCCCGGTGCCGCTTTCCCGGCAATCAACACCACGCGTTTCGGGGCATCCGACGCATTGCCGTGCAACAGGTCGAAGTACAACTTCAGGCAGTGCAGTAACTTTAAGTGTTGCCGTTTGTATTCGTGGATGCGCTTCACCTGAACGTCGAACAGCGCGCTCGGATCGACGGGAAATCCGAATTCTTCGCATAACCAACGGGCGAAATCCGCTTTATTGGCTTGCTTGACCGCGCGGTAACGTTCCAGAAACGCATCGTCTTCCGCAAACTTTTCCAATCCCCGCAGTTGTTCCAAATCTTTCACCCATTGTTCGTTGCCGAGGGCTTCCGTGATGAGGTTCGACAGGCGCGGATTGGCAACGTGCAGCCAGCGGCGCGGAGTAATACCGTTGGTTTTGTTGTTGAATTTGTTCGGATAAAGAACATCAAAACCCGGGAACAGCCGCTGTCGAAGGAGACGCGTGTGCAGTTCGGCGACGCCGTTCACCGAAAAACTGCCGACAATCGCCAGGTACGCCATGCGGACGTACTGCGGTTCGCCTTCTTCGATGAGCGACAATTCGCGCTTTTTTTCATCGTCGCCCGGCCATTGCTTTTCGACTTCATGCTTCAGAAACCAATCGTTGATTTCGTAAATAAGTTGCAGATGGCGCGGCAACAGCAAACGCATCAACGGAACGCTCCATTTTTCGAGGGCTTCCGGCAACAGCGTATGGTTGGTGTAGGCGAAAACGGAACGGCACAGCTTCCAGGCGTCTTCCCAGGCGAAACCTTCTTCGTCGATGAGCAACCGCATCAGTTCGGGAACGGCAATCGACGGATGCGTGTCGTTGAGCTGAATAACGACCTTTTTCGGAAATTCGTCCCACGTTTTATGGGATGCCTGATAGCGACGCAAAATATCCTGCAACGAACAGGAGGCAAAGAAGTACTGTTGCAGCAGACGCAGTTTTTTCCCGTCTTCCAGTTTATCGTTGGGATAGAGGATTTTTGAAACCGTTTCGCCGTACGTTTTGTCGCGAACCGCTTCAATGTAGCCGCCTTCGTCGAATTTCTTGAAGTTAAATTCCTCCGAAGCGCGCGCCTGCCATAAACGCAGGAAGTTGACGGTTTGTCCGCGGTAACCGGCAACGGGAACGTCCCACGGCACTCCGATAAGGCTTTGGGTGTCGACCCAGCGTATTGCCGTGTCGCCGCGGTCGGTGCAAACGGTTTCGATGCGTCCGCCGAAGCGTATCGTTTGCGTGCGGCTGGTGCGCATTAAACACCACGGATTGCCGAAACGCAGCCAGTTGTCGGGCATTTCCTCTTGTCGGTTGTTCACAATCGCCTGCCGGAACAGACCGAATTCGTACAAAATCCCGTAACCGATCGCCGGAATATCCAGTGTCGCCAGCGAATCCATGAAGCACGCTGCCAAACGCCCCAGACCGCCGTTCCCGAGTCCCGGATCGTCTTCTTCATGCCGCAGTTGTTCATAGTCCTGCCCGAGTTCCTTTAATGCCGCCGCCAGCGGAACTTCGATCGCCAAATTATCGAGGTTCGTTTGCAATAAACGCCCCATGAGATATTCGAGCGAAAAATAATAGACGCGTTTGTCGTCCCGTTGCACCTGTTCTTCCTGGCTCTCCGTCATCCGTTGCAACAGATGATCGCGAACGGCATAACAGGTCGCAACCCACCAGTCGTGCGGTCGCGCATCGGCTTCGTTGCGTGCCACCGTTTGATGCAGGTGTCGCACGATCGCCGCTTTTAAAGAGGCTTGTGTCAACGGTGCTTTCGACGATGTTGACGGCTGTTTGGAGATGGAATGACGGTTGTTCGCGTGTTTCATGGACGTATGAAGTTCGAATTGGATTTGCGTGAATACATACTTATTTTAAGAAAAAGCAACCTGTTGCGCAACTGATTTAAGCAATATTCTGAACGGGAGCGGTGCGGACGGGAAATTTTTCTTTACATCGGAAAAACTTACACGCAATTTAAAACCGTATGGGTAAATGTTTTCGTTTTTTGAGTTGTCTCGGGTTGGCGTCGGTGTGCACGGCATCATACGGTACGCCGTATCCGTCGTTGGAGGATATTGAGTCGAACCTGAACCTGAATGAAAAGGAGGGGTTCGGAGCCGTCGTCAAACAAGTCTTCAAGGATGTTTATCAACAGGCGGAAGCATCGAGTTTTAAAAAATCGGGTTTTGAAAATTTGAAGTTGATCGGAGAAGAAAACGGTTCCTTGACATTACCGAACCAAGGCTTGCCCGCGCATTTTAACCCGGGTAATTACCGCGATTGGCAATGGAAGTTTGATTCGATTTACGGATTTTTTTCCTGTACGGTTCAGGACGTAAGTGTTTTTAACGAGGGGACGCTTCGATCGGCGGTTGAGTTCTCGGAAACGGCTCGAT
>DEWA01000034.1:0-36685 GCA_002363035.1 Verrucomicrobia bacterium UBA3222 | reverse complement strand
TTGGGAAAGACGATGTTGACCCGAGCCGATACGCAGAGAATGACGGAGATTGTAAAGATTTGCCGGGTGCTTTTGAGTGAGAAATTTGCGAAGGAGTTGCTTACGGAGCCGTTATTGCAGGTGCTTTACGATAACAAGGACGTGGCGTATTCGTGTTTTGACGTTAAATTTTCTCCGGATGTGTTTGAAAAAGATATTTTTCGCTTTGACGTGATGTATTCCCAAACCCTGGAGAAACGGCAGGCGAAATGTGCGTCCGTCTTCGTACTTCGTTTCAGCTTCGGATATGATCTCAAAAAGCATGATTTCGGGGGGGACCGTGTGGATGGAAACGGAAAATGTTGGGGTTCGCATCAACCGCAATTGGAATTTCTGGGGGTCAATGGAGAAGATGTTCGTTCAAATTTTTTGAATTTTGACGAGCGTTCAATGGAGCGCGTGTGGCGGCATCCGTATCGGGAAAGTACGATGTGTCAGGGTAAGGAGAAGATTTTGCGAGAAGAAGAAGCGGTTGCCGAGGAAAAACAGGAAAATTCGGAAAAAAGCAAAGGGGGTTTAGGTTCGGAGGAAGAGGAAGAAGATTGGAACGATGTTTTCGAAGAAGAAGAGCATGAAAATTCGGGAAAGAGCAAAAAAGGCTTAAGGTTGGAAGAAGATGAGGAGGATTTAAAAGTACATACGGAAGAACACAAGGAAAGCAAAGCGTCAAAGTCGCGCGATCCGAACAAGCGTCCGCGACCGTTCAATTCTTCGGAAGACGGGGAGTCGGAAGGAAATTTTAAGAAAAAGAAAGAATAATGTTCGATATGAGGAAGTTTCTAATTGCTTTCGTTGTCGTTGGGTTGGTACGGAATTTACCGTTGTACGGTTATCCGTCTGTAAAGGAGTTGTTAAAGCATTTATTAGGTATCGGCATAGATGAAAACGGGAAGCGCACCGAGGTGAAAGGTGGGTTGACTACGGTATTCCAGAAAGCGTTTAACGACGTTTATGAGAGCGCAAAGGAATCTGATTTTAAGAATTTGGCGCTGTTCGGCGAAAAACATCTTAAGGACAATTCGTCGCCGGGGCAAGTGGATCAGGAGAGTGGGACAAAACAAGAGAGAAAAATGGTCGAATCTTCTAAAGGATATTTTGCTTGTCGATTATTCGGATGTCGTGATGTTTTTACACGTGATGCTTTTAATGAAGCAGTTTCGTCAGCAGCTAAAGGGTATTGATATTATGCCGACGAGAAAGCATTTGCAAGGGTTTGCAGAGTTCTTGTAAGTGAGGATTTTGCAAGGAAGATCCTTACGGATGCATTTGTAAAGGCGTTTTTAAAAAACAAAGACAATACATGTTCTTATGTTGGTGTTGATTTTTATCGCGCGTCGATGAAGTGTTTTTGCTTCACCGTTCGTTACAAACAATGGCTGGATTCTCATGCTGATGTGTTGTTCCGATTTAATTACGATGTCGAGGGTGGTCGTTTTGGAGAAGGGGAAGTACGTGTGGGCAAATATTTTTTAATCAGCCGTTTTGATTTCTCCTGGTGTCTAACAAGTGTGGATTATGGTACCAAAGATTTAAAAGATGCTCTTAAAGAATTAGAGGAGGGTAAATGGGACGAATACATTACTGAGGGAGAAGAGGAGACAGATAAAACCGATGAAATATCGGAAAAAACTCAAAGGGAGACCCCAAAACAAGAGCAGAAACTCGAGGAGTGTGAAGCGAAGACAAACAATCAACATGAAGTCGAATCTAAAGAGAATGAGGAAAAAGAAACCAAAGTTCCGCAAATATTATCTTCGAATGAAAAAATAATAAATAATAATCTTTTAAAAGTAAATAATGTAGTGAAGAACATTAGGTCTAAATTTAATGAATGTAAAATATGGAAGAGGGTAATTTCGGACGCAAAATACACAAAAGATGAGTTTCTCGAGGATACGGGCTTGATAGTTGATATCCGAAATTTGGAAAGAAAATTGAAAACTTTATCTCGTGACATAAAGAAAGTAAATTCAGATAAGAAGAAAAAAATATTTGAAAAAGCTTTTGGGATGATACAGGAAAAAGTAGACAAATTACTGGGTGATATAGATGAATATTGTAAAAAACGTAAAAAATAAACAGGCAAAAACCGTTTACGGATCCAGCTGTTTTGTTCTTTATGTGCTGTTTTATGTGAATAGGTTAGAGAGATGAGATCCGATCTGTATCGGTTTTGAGGTCAAAAATGTTTTTTTTAAATGCACCGCAGTGATATGTGCGCTGTTATTTTCGGAGTTACCTATAAGGTTTGTTCCCGTACCCGAACGGAACTTCGGGGGATTTGTATTGCACCGAGGCTTATTGAGGTTTAGGTGCTTCAGCAAAGCATCAGCCTTTTTTCGGTTTTTTTATAAAATTCGGTACGAAACAGCATGTTTTTTTAAAAATTATACCGAAATGCCGTTTGTCGTCGAAAATACGCATTGGAATAATCTAAAAATTGCAAAATTCCTCTTCGGAAATCCACGATGCAACAAATGCTCACCGTGCGACGTTGGTTTCCTTTTTTGTTTCGCTCACATGTTCCAAAATCAGCGTCGACAGCGGCGGCAGGCACAAATCCAACGTGTACGGTTGGTTATCGTGCGGTTCCGATAACGCTTTAACGCCGCCGAGATTGCCGCGATTTTGACCGCCGTAGATGCCCGCATCGGAGTTGAAAATTTCGCGCCACACACCGCTTAGCGGGACGCCGCATTTGTAGTGAGAACGTTCGACGGGCGTAAAGTTGGAAATAAACAGCAGCGGTTCGCCGAACGGTTCGGTGTCGGGTGGTGTATCGGGGAGAGGATTCGAGTTAATATCCGTCGCGCAGGTACATTTGACATCGTTTGTTGTATGGGAAAAACCTGCGTTACCACAATCGGATGCGGATGTTCCGCAAGCTGTACCGCAGGTGTTTTCGGCGCCGATTGAATTTTTTGTATCGCCCGTCGGCGCGACCGAAAATACGTTGTCCGAAGCGCGATCGTTGCCGAAAGAGGCGGTGGGTTCGGGGATTAAGTGTTGTTCGCTCGCGGTGTCGGCTTGAGTTCCGACATTGTTCATTGCGGCGGTTGCATCCGAATTTTCGCAAATTAAAGTATCGGTATTGATGCCATTCTCCCCTTCTCCCAACGCGCGGCAAACATCCCGCAGGCGTTCATCGGGAGAAAACGGTTGCGACGATTGCAGGACTTCCGAAAGTTTGTCGACTTCGGTGCGCTGACGACGATCTTTGCGGATAAACGAAAATACGCTGTTATCGGCATCATCGGGATTAATCCAGAAAAAGCCGCCGGGCTCCATATCCGACTGGTACCACACCGGATGCGACCGATAGAGGGCGTTTAAGTCCGAAACCAATTTCCGTACGCCGGCGTGTTCGGGGCGTTGCAGCAAAAACCAATCCAATTCCTTATGAAAATCCCATTCGTCCCATTGCGCGAATTCGTCGCCCATGAACAGCAGTTTCTTTCCCGGCCAGCCCCACATGAAGCCGTACAGCGCGCGCAGGGTCGCGAATTTGTCGGACGCATAACAAGACCCCATGTTGCGCAACAGAGAACATTTTCCGTAGACCACTTCGTCGTGCGAAAAGGCGTTGATGAAATGCTCCGAGTACTGATAGAGCATCGCAAAGGTCATTTGATTGTGGTGATAACGGCGGGCGATCGGATCGCGTTTGAGGTAGGAAAGCGTGTCGTGCATCCACCCCATGTTCCATTTGAAGTCAAACCCCAAACCTCCGACGGCGGTCGGTTGCGAAACGCGTCCGAAGGAAGACGATTCTTCGGCAATCGTGATGAACCCCGGGAAGCGTTGATGCAGGCAGTCGTTGACGGTGCGCAAAAAGTCGACGGCTTCGAGATTTTCCTTCCCGCCGTAGCGATTGGGGAGCCATTCGCCGTCTTTGCGCGAAAAATTCAAGTACAGCATGGACGAAACCGCATCGAAGCGCAACCCGTCGACGTGATATTTGTCTGCCCAAAACAGCGCGCTGTTGATGAGAAAATTGCGCACTTCGTTGCGACCGAAATTAAAAACATACGTCCCCCAATCCGGTTGTTCACCGAGACGCGGATCGAGATGTTCGTAGAGCGCCGTTCCGTCAAAGCGCGCCAACCCCCAATCATCCTTCGGAAAATGCCCCGGCACCCAATCGAGAATAACGCCGATATTATTTTGATGCAGGGTATCGACCAGATATTGAAAATCCTGCGGCGTTCCGTAGCGCGATGTCGGTGCAAAAAATCCCGTGACCTGATACCCCCAGGAAGCCGTCAGCGGATGTTCGGCAATCGGCATGAATTCCACATGCGTGAAGCCCGTTTGTTTTAAGTACGCAACCAGTTTATGTGCCAATTCCCGATAGGTAAGCGGTTTGTTATCGGCGTTGCGTTTCCAAGAATCCGCATGGACTTCATAAATCGACAGCGGTTGTTCGTAAAAATTCCGTTTCGCCCGCTTCGTCATCCAATCGCCGTCGTGCCAGACGTAATCCGACAACGGTGCACAGAGGATCGAAGCATGTCCCTTGTCATATTCTCCCGAACGGGCGTACGGATCGGCTTTCAACCGCCGTTGTCCGTTGCAATCGACAAGGGCGTATTTATAGGTTTCACCCGCTTCGATGTTTGCGATAAACGTTTCCCAAATCCCCGACGAACCGACGCGTTGCATCGGGTGAGCCATATCATCCCAACCGTTGAAGGAACCAACCACCGATACGCATTGCGCATTCGGTGCCCAAACGGCGAAGTAATAACCGTGCGCATCTCCACGTTGCATGACATGCGCCCCGAGCTTTTCGTATATGCGATCGTGAGTGCCTTGGGAAAAGAGATGGAGATCGGAAGGGGTGAAGGGGGAAAAGAAAGACGGATGAGGCTGAGAGCGATGGGGGCGTTTTTCGGGTGGCGAAGGCAGGGACATAATCAGAAGAGATGTACAATTATTATAATGAGTTTTGGAGATAGAGGCAAAGATGCAACGATTTTGCAGAGAACTTTGCGTTTTTGAAAAGGAATTGTTCGGTAGAAAACAAACTGTTTTTAAAAGAATAGTTATGTTTTGTTGTCTGAAAATATAGTGGTGTTATGGTCGAGTTAAAGGGTTAGGTATATACAATGGCATGTTTTTTTGGTTAAAATAACGTTGAATTATGCTGGTTGTCAGTATATTTCCTCTTAAAAGTTGGAGGTGCACTGTTATAAAAGAAATTCCATGACAAATTTAACCAATTGCATTAAACCGATTATCATTGAAGGCGTCGGTTGTTATTTGCCGGGGCGCGTGGTTACAAATGACGATTTGGCGAAGATCGTTGATACATCCGACGAATGGATTCGGACGCGGACGGGCATCGGCGAACGGCATTTGGCGGCGGAAGATGAAGCCTGCTCCGATTTGGCGGTTCTGGCGGCGCGACAGGCACTTGAGGATGCCGGGTTGGAACCGAGCGATATCGATCTTTTAATTGTCGCCACCGTAACGCCGGATCACATCACGCCTTCCGCTGCGGTGCTCATTCAGGCGAAACTCGGGTTGTGTTCCGTGCCGTCGTTTGATGTCAATGCCGCTTGTTCGGGTTTCTTGTACGCTTTGGAGGCGACGCGTTCCCTGTTACGGGATGAACGTTACCGCCATGCGTTGGTCATCGGCAGCGAAAAGTTATCTTCCATTGTTAATTGGGAAGATCGCACTACATGCGTGCTGTTCGGCGACGGAGCGGGTGCGTTTGTGCTCAGCAACAGTGCGTCCGATTTGCCCGTTATTACGGATGGTTTGGCGGGAGCGGACGGTTCGGCGGCGAATTTGCTGTACGTGCCGGCGGGCGGTTCGGTGCAACCGGCTTCCAAAGAAACTGTCGAGGGGCATTTGCATACCGTTACCATGAACGGTAGAGAACTGTTTAAGGCGGCCGTTCGTCACATGGCGGAAGCCACGGAAGAGCTTTTAAAACGGAACGGTTTAACGACGGAAGACATTGCGTGGTTTGTTCCGCATCAGGCAAACATTCGGATTGTTCAGGCATTGGCGCAGCAGTTGAATGTTCCGATGGAACGTTTTGTGTGTAATATCGAACACACGGGCAATACCTCCGCCGCGTCCATTCCGATCGCATTCGCACAGGCAAAGGCGGAGGGGCGGTTTCAAAAAGGCGACCGTATTGTGTTGGTGGCGTTCGGCGCCGGATTGACGTGGGCGGCGACGTTGGTGGAGTGGTGAAAATAAGAAATAAAGGTAACGGGAGTTGGCCTGTTTTTATGTTATCGGCAGGCAATTATTAAAAAAGTTATTTTGGTTTTGGAAGCCTGCTATTGTTGAATCTGCTCGGGAAAGAGGGAGATTGACGGATAAAACAAAGCTTCTTTTCGCTTGTTAGAAACTTTGTAAAGAAGTTTTAATTTTCGTTCTTAACGTTTAATGACGATTAGCGGGTTTCGTAATTTATTCCCTTTTCTCTCAAATACCCGTGCCTTATCGGCTTCAAATCGTCATCCAATTCATATACCAGCGGGATGCCCGTCGGGATGTTGAGGTTTAGAATTTCGTCATTGGAAAGATTGTCCAGATATTGCACCAAAGCGCGCAGGGAATTGCCGTGGGCGACGATGAGAATTTTCTGCCCCGCATTCAAAGCGGGCGCGAGGGTTGAATGCCAGTAAGGCAACAGGCGATGCAAAGTGTCTTTGAGACTTTCGCCGCAAGGCAGTTGCTCGGCAGGGATGTCGGCATAACGCGGATCGTTCTTCGGGTGACGTTCGTCCGACGGTTCCAACAAAGGCGGCGGTATATCGTAGCTGCGACGCCATAAGTGCACCTGTTCCTCGCCGTATTGAACGGCGGTTTCGGCTTTATTGAGACCCTGCAACGCACCGTAATGGCGTTCGTTCAATCGCCAGTTATGTTCGGTCGGAACCCACATCGCATCCAATTCGTCGAGTACGATCCACAACGTACGGATGGCGCGCTTGAGTACGGATGAGTAGGCATGGTCGAAGGAAAATTCGTACTTTTTCAGCAGTTTCCCTGCTTTTTGGGCTTCCGCTTTGCCGTTGTCCGATAAATCCACATCCGTCCAGCCGGTAAAGCGATTGTCCAGGTTCCAAACGCTTTCGCCGTGCCGCAACAACACCAGCCGTTTCATAGAAAAATTATATCAAAAATACGGCTGTTTTTCAAACAAAAAGCGTTGACCAGATCGGAAAGAACGGATCTTGTAATGAAATTTCCCATAAGACGACGAATAACTGTGCAGATGAGATTTTTCTTGTGAAATTTTTTACACGCTTTTTCATCGACAATGAAACATTTGCAAAATTTATGAGAATAAGAGACTTTTTAATAGGTTCGTGTGGTATCGGTGTGTTTTTTGCAGGTATCTGTTCGTCTTACGCACAATATCCCGACGTGGCAGTGCTGCTGCAATCGCTGGGTGTGGGGATAGATGGAGACGGTAATCTTGCGGGAAACTATGAAAAAGAGCGTTGGAAGCAGTTTTGGTCTTTTTTGTTGAAATCGCAAAACGACAGTCAATTAGAACCGTTTAAGAATTCTTTCAAAGAGAAGGCCGGCTCGATTTCGTCGGAGTGTTGTCCTTACGGGTTTACCGAAAGTGAGTATGGTGTCGACACTTTGTGCGGAGGTTTTTTGGCGGGAACAGGTTTGTATTATGATGCAAAGGGAGCGAGACAAATAGTCGATACGATTGCGAGCAGGCAATTTTTCGAGGGTGTCTTCGGAAAGTCCGTTACGGATACACTGATTGATAAAAGCTGCAACAAAGAAGTTTATACCTCACTGTATTGCCGCGGTACATTTAGGGAGTATGAGGATTTGTTGAGAGAGAGCTGGATCCATTACTTGTCCCTGTACCGACCTTCGGAAGATGACAGAAACAAAAGCGTAACGAA
Source organism: Verrucomicrobia bacterium UBA3222 (assembly GCA_002363035.1). Taxonomy (GTDB): domain Bacteria; phylum Verrucomicrobiota; class Verrucomicrobiia; order Opitutales; family UBA9783; genus UBA3222. The sequence continues at coordinate 28,748 of DEWA01000034.1, read as the reverse complement.
TTTGTCCGAGTATCGCGCCAAAGCTATTGAGATATATGAGAAAATAGATACACAGATAGAATATCTAAAAGCAAATGTAGAGAAATATCAATTGAATGAGGAACAAACAGGGAAGTGTAAATTCTTCTTTGATTGTAAAAAAGTCATAAACTATTCCCGGGATAAGTTGTACGGAATAAAAAATGAATTTTTAACCGGTTTAAAAGAAGATTTACGGAGGGATTTTGATGAGATTTTGACGACATTGATCGGATATTCGTCTAGTTATCGGCACTGGAAGGGAAAAGAAATTTGTGAAGTTCGTAAATTCACGGCTCCTTCTCTTGGCATAGCTTTGTACTATGCAATGGATTGTCGATTTTTTGGTTACAGGCGTCGGTTTGGAGGGGGTCGGTTTGGAGGGGTACAGATCGGCAATAATGTACAAACGATAAAACCAAGCGAGCTCCCGAAAACCAAAGAACCGTTTGTCGTTACGATTACGATCGAACAGTATCCTTATACAAAGAAGGACGAACCGGGATGGAAAAAATACGATTTGAAAATTTGTCTTGATCTGGAGTTTGATGCCAATACAAGGGCACTAAAGGCAGTTGTCGGTCGTGATTTTGTCGTGAACGGTTGTGCCGTTCTATTCGGATTCGGTTTTGATATTTATCGTGCGGAACAGTGACGACAGGTTCCACGGTCTCTACCGTCGGGAACCGCTCACAGAGGGGGTGCTGCGGAACTTTCGATGCATTAAAATCGACGAGCAAATGATCACGGTTGTTGCAAAGCCCCGATGCGAACGTTGCCGTATGGTCGGTGTGTTCGGTGAAGTTTACGTTTAATCCGTGTGGACGAAAAAACTCCAAACACACGAATACCTCTACGGCTTCGGCGGGTCGCTTTTGCGGATCTTTTCGGGCAAATAACGATTTGCAAAGTCTTATTTCGTTCTTTCTTTCGTGTCGTGCGTAATTGCTTCCTTTAAAGCATTCAGTCGTTCCGCAACATCGCGCTTGATGCGGTTTAAATCATCGCCTTCTTTGACTTCCCCTTCGCCGAACAGGTAAAATTTGATTTTCGGTTCAGTGCCGCTCGGACGAACGGCAACGGTGCAATCGTTGCCGAGGCGAAACTTCATGAAATTGCTCGGCGGAACCGCATCACCGTCCGCATCTTTCATCTTTTCCGTGTTCAGGAAATCGATAATTTCTATGACACATGCGTTGCCAAACGTTTTCGGCGGACATTGTCGGTAAGAACACATCAATTTTTTGATCTTTTCCAGCCCCGCCGCACCTTCGAAGGTAAAGCTCAGCAAATCCTCATGAAAATAACCATACTTGCGGTAAATGCGATCCAGATATTCCGTATAATTGAGCTTTTCGGATTTTAAATACGCGACCAATTCGCACGCCATTAAGGTTGCGGCATTGGCATCCTTGTCGCGTACGGCATCGTTTGCCAAAAATCCGCAACTTTCCTCCGCACCCAGAAGAAGAACCGTCGAGTGTTGACCGAGCAGACGGCGGCGCGCTTCGTACGTACAACGTTTATAATCCAAGCAAAGACCTTCGGTGCGAAAAAGGGCTTCTTTGGCCTGCTCTTCATACTTTTTCAACTTCGCGCCGATCCACTTGAAGCCCGTGTGGGTTTCAACGCACTTTAAACCGTTTTTTTCGGCAAAGGCATTCAATAAAGGCGTGGTGACGTAGGATTTTAAAATCGCCAAACGTTCCGTCGGTTGGGTTTGCGAAAGGTGCGTATAACGGTATTCGGCGAGCAAAATCGCAATCGTATTACCGTTTAACAACTGCCAACGACCGTCGGCATCCTTCATCATCATCGACATGCGATCGCCGTCGGGATCGGTGGCAATGACCGCATCCGCATCGATGCGTTCGGCATCCCGCAAGGCAAAGGCAAGCGTTTCGCGATTGTCGGGATTGGGCGATGCGACCGTCGGGAATGCACCGTCCATGGGCAGTTGTTCTTCAACGACATGCGGTTCCCATCCGAATTCTTCCAACAGCGGCAGAATACAAACGGAGCCCGTCCCGTGCAACGGCGTGTACATGATGCGCGTTTCCTTCCGTTCCCGAAACTGCCGCGGGTTGATGAGAACGTCGCGACAGGTTGACAGATAAGCGTTATCCGCCTTTTGCGAAAGATAAAAGACGTTTTCCGTATAAAGTATTTCCGTGTACGGCAACGTGTCGATCAACGCGACGGATTGCAGTTCCCGCGTGACGGCGGCGGCCTGCGCTTCGTCGATTTGCGCTCCGTCGGGACCGTACACTTTGTAGCCGTTGTCATAAAATGGATTGTGGCTGGCGGTAATCATCACACCGGCGGTCGCTCCCAGCCAACGCACCGAAAAGCTCAGTTGCGGTGTGGAACGCGGGCTGTTGAAGCAATAAACCTCGCCGCCGCAGGCACTCCAAACGGACGCCGTCAATTCACAGAAGTGTTCCGAGAAATGACGCGAATCGTACGCAATCACCAGCCGCGGGTTTGTCGGAAATTCGCCGTTCGTCCTCAACGTTTTCTCGCAGTATTTAAACAACGCCAGCGTGACGGCAAGCACATTGAAATCATTCATGCAGGCGGAACCGACGGCGGCACGGACATAAGTCGCGCCCTGTTTTTCGACCTTTGTCGGAACGGTTCCGACGGTACGCCCGCGAATGCCCGCCGTTCCGAAGGTGAGGGATTTGTAAAAGCGATTGTTCAGTTCCTCCCACTGTTCGTTTTGCACCAATTCCGATACGCTCGCAATCGCCCAAGCCGGCAAGTTGCGCGTACACAGAAACTCGGTTGCGTTTTCAACGGTCGCGTCCGTCAACAGTTTTTTTTCGGCGGCTGTTTGTAATTCCTGAACGAGCGTTTCTACAGACAGCACCCGTGCAGGGTTTTCGGTTTTTCGGGAAGTCGCTTCCATGCGTTTAAAAAGTCATCTTTATTATCGGCGAAAAGCGGCGAAATTTCAAGCAGCGGCTCGGGATTTTCTTTCAATTGCGCTTCAAGCCACATCGGATCCGCCGCCTTCAGCCAACGCAACCAGCGGCGAATTTGGTCGCGACGACACGTCTCCGGCGTGTCGCTGCCGGTTGCATTTTTGACGGGACTGAATTCTTCTTCGCGCGCGACTTCCCACAGAAGCGGATTGTTCGCCTGCGGTAACGCGTCGAAAATAAAATGTTCCAATTTCAAGCCCTCCGTCATCTGCACGGTCTTCGTAATCGGATCCCAAACTTTTATTTTCTTGCGACAAACGTGGTACGGGAGCGTCCGTTCGGCGCAGGCTCGAACAAAGTCTGTCGATAAAAGGTGAATAGCAGTATTGCCCCACCGATACTTCAATAAACCGTCTTTGTCGCGCACCGCCTGCAACGAGGGCGGAAATTCGCTGTATTCGACCAAACGCAGTCGATCCCCGTCTTGAACGAACAGTCCGACGCGCTCCTCCGGGTGCGTTTTCGCCACGACTTTGGTCGAAAATTCCGATTTTTGATGTAAATGTGCGCCCAGAAACAGCGCATCGTCCAAACGAACCAGCGGGTTGTCCACCTGGAAGTACGAAAGCGTTTGAATACCTTTGGTTTCGAGCAACGACAATAAGTCGGCTTGTTTCAGTGCTTTAAAAACCCCGCCGTGTCCGTCCGGCAGACAAACGATGCTGCCGTCTTCGTTCAACAACGGTTGCTTGTCCGTTGAAAACGCCGGTAATGTTCCCTGTTTGAAAATATGCAGATACGCTTCGTCGTACCATCTATTTTTACGAAACGCTTCCCGCGTGGCTTTGTCGGTCTCCTCCCCCGTCATGATCAGCCAGTGAAACGTGCGCCCGTAACGTTGTTGCAAAGCGCGCAGTTTTTCCGAAAACACATGGAATAGTACCTTCCTTGTAACAGGTGTCACCGGGAACAGCCCTTTAGGACCGTCAAACCCGAGTCGCGTCCCCAGCCCGCCGGCAACCGTCAAAAACGCAACCTCGCCGTTTTGAAAAGATCGATCACCGAGGGTATGAAGACGGTTGGGATTCAGACCGTGCTTCGACAAATCGACCTCCGAAAGGCAGGAGGGGGATTGCCAGCCGGAGGTGTTTGGAGGCGTTGGGGTATAGGTGTGCAAGAGGGATAAGAAGTGACTCATTTCTGATGGGGAATGAACGAGGTGAGGAATTCCAAGCATTTTCTAAGAAATTTACCAGAGTGAAGAAGTGATTTCCGAGTGATAAGTTAAGAAGAGGTATCTCAAAATACTGTCCGAAGCGTATTGCTTATCTTCTTTTATTCTTCTTATTTATTTTCCTCCTCCACCTCCCTCAAAACCCTCCACGTTTGATGCGTTTTCTCCAACAACGCATCCCAGACGAAAAACAGTTGCGGGGTATATTTTAAGCGCACCTCTTTACCGATGCCGAATTGAATGGCGTTGCGTTCCTTTTTTAAAAATTGAAATGCCGAGGTACGATCTTCCGGGCGAAATACCGAGAAATAGACGTCTGCTTTTTTTAAATCATCAACGGTTTTGACCTGCGTGATCGTGATGCTGACAGCTTCCGCGGTGTAATGTTTCCGCAAATAGTCGCTGATGGCGCGCTTTAACAGTTCGTTGATGCGGATGAGGCGAAAAGATTTCATAAGTCGGGCAACTTCGAAACCTTTTCGTAACATTCGATGACATCGCCCGTGCACAAGGGTTCCGACAGGTTACCGAGTTCAATGCCGCATTCGTACCCCGATTTGACTTCGTTCACATCGTCCTTAAAGCGTTTCAGGGTAACGATTTTCGTATCCGCCAACACTTGCCCCTTACGAACCAACCGCGCCAACGCACCGTGCACCATCTTCCCGGCGACTACCATGCAACCGGCAATCGAGCGCTTTGCCACCGTGAACAGTTGGCGAACTTCCGCCGAACCGAGTTTGTTTTCCGACCACTCGGGATCGAGCAGTTCGCGCATGGCATTTTTGACCTCATCGATCAGTTCATAAATGATATTATGTTGCAAAATCCGTACGCCGTCGTGCTTTGCCGCCGCCTGCGCGCCGTTCTCAAGCTTCGTGTTAAAACCGACAATGACCGCTTGTGAGGCGTGCGCCAAATGAATATCGTTGAGTGTTATTTGCCCGACGCCCGAATCCACAATCGTCAAATCCACCTTTTTGCTCTGGATTGCCGATAAACAATCAACCAATGCTTCAACGCTGCTGTGAACATCGCCGCGGATAATGACGCGCAAAACCTTCTGTTCTTTGGCGTCCAATGCCGCCATTAACTCTTCGACGCTTTGAATTTTCCGCGCATCGCCCGTTTCGGAGGCTTGTTCGGAACGCGCCACTTCTTCCGCTTCCCGACGGGCTTCTTTCTCGTTCTTGGCGGTATGAAACGTTGCACCTGCCGTCGGCGCATCCGACCAACCGAGTACTTGCACGGGGGTTGAGGGTCGCGCCTCCTTAAGCGTTTTGCCGTTTTCGTCCAGCAACGCGCGGGCTTTGCAGACCCTGGATCCGCACACCAACGCATCACCGGAACGCAAGGTTCCTTTATTGACAATCACCGTTGCCGTCGCACCGCGCCCCGCTTCGATGCGCGATTCGATGACGACGCCTTCCGCCGCGCCCTGCGGATTGGCTTTCAAATCCATCATTTCCGCCTGGAGCAGGATGAGTTCTAACAACTGATCGACATTGGTGCCTTTCAGGGCGGAAATGCCGACGCAGAGCGTTTGCCCGCCCCAGTCTTCCGACATAATGCCGTGCTTTTGCATCTGCTGTTTGACGCGATCCGAATCCGCGCCCTTGGCATCGATTTTGTTGATTGCCACCACCACGGGAACGTTTTCCTTTTGTGCGAACCGCAGGGCTTCCTCCGTCTGCGGCATGAAACCGTCGTCCGCCGCTACCACCAACACCGCGATGTCGGTAACCGTCGCACCGCGCTGTCGGATTTTCGAGAAAGCGGCATGCCCGGGCGTATCCAGAAAGGTAATCTTCTTGCCGTTTGCCTCTACCTGATAAGCACCGACGTGTTGCGTAATGCCCCCCGCTTCCTTCGCCGCCACGTGCGCCTTGCGGATGGTGTCCAAAAGTGTCGTTTTGCCGTGATCCACGTGCCCGAGAATGCACACAATCGGCGGGCGCGGTTCCAGCAACTTCGATTCGTCGATTTTCGGCGCTTCCTTCGGCTTTTGGGCGATATTATCCTGCGTGCGGCGTTTAAAAATCAACTCCGCGCCGTGCTTTGCCGCCAGCTTTTGAGCGACGGTTTCGTCCATCACCTGGTTGATGGAGGCGAAAATGCCCTGCTGCATCAGCTCGGAAATCAAACGGAACGGCTTTACGTCCAGCAACATCGCCAGTTCGCGCAACACCAGCGGCGGCTTAACCGAAAGCGTCTTTTTTTTTGTCGGTTCCGACGGTACATCTTCAACCTTCGGACGCTGAAACAAATCCGTCGGAACGGGTGGCGCCGTCAGCGGCTTGGGCTTCGAAAAAGTCGGCAGCGGCGGCGGTTTCGGCGCGGATAACGAAGGTTTGACCGTTGCCGAAGATACGACCGACGTCAGCGGAACATTCGGCTTCGCACCGAACGCATTCGGCTTTGGCGCAAACATTCCCGCTCCCGAGGACGCGAACGGGTTTAACTTCGGTGCAACCGACGGTTTTGGTTTAAAGAGTAAAGGCGGAGGCTTCGGTGCCGTCAGCGACGGAGTATTTTTTAACGGTCTTTGAGAACCAAAACCCGAAACGGGCGACAAAGGTGAACCCGACGTCATCGGAACCTTCGGGAGCGCCGACACGGGTGCTTTCGGCGCGTTTGACAACGGCGGACGCGGCAAACGAACCTGCGGAGAGCGAAGCGGAGCGCGCGGCGTCGGAAGACGTACACTCGAAGCGGTCTGTTCTGCTGTCGGGGAGGACGGGGTGTCGTTTGAACGAACCTTTTCCCATATCGCGGACACCTCGCGATCCGAAACAAGGTCGGTTGCACCTTTGACGGATATCCCGCCGGCGCGCAGTTTTTCGATCAAAACTTCATTTGACACGCCCAATCGGCGTGCCGCCATGTAAAGCCTGATCTTCTGTTCGTTCATCGTTTTTTCAGGATGCGGCTTTCTCTTTTGCCGTCGCAAGAACCGCCCGGGCTTCTTCCGACGTCAAACCGACGGCGGTCAAATCCTCTTCGGATGCTTCAGCAAGTGTTTCCGTGTCCGTAATCCCCGCCTCCACCAGACGTTCGGCGACGGCTTCCGAAAGGTTCAGTTGCAACAGTGTCTGAACCGCCTGCGCCTTTTTATCTTCAAAGTTCAAACCGACGCGCTGCGCATGATCGACTTGGATTTCGTAACCGATCAGACGCGACGCCAACCGTAAATTGCGACCGCTTTTGCCGACAAAAATCGCGAAATCCTTTTCCTCCAGGCTGAACGTAACAACGCGATTGGCTTCGTCGATGTGCAACGACTGCGGAACCGCCGGGCGTACCACCTCTAAAACCAACGTTCGGATATCTTCGGAATAACGCACCACATCGACCTTTTCCTGCCCCAAATCCTTTAAAACACCTTTAATACGGGAACCGTGCGAACCGATGCAGGCACCGACCGGATCGATGCGCGAATCGTGCGTATCGACGCAGAGCTTCGTTCGAAATCCCGGATCGCGCGCAATCGCCTTAATCTCAATCAAACCGTCCGCCAACTCCGCGATTTCGCACGTCATCAGCGCCTTGATGAAATCGGGATGCGCCCGTGTCAGCATCAGCTCGGGACCGCGCGGTGTCTCCTTAATGCCCTGCAATAAACAGGTGATGCGGTCGCCGGGATTGAAATGTTCGCTCCAAATCGCTTCGTTTCGAAACAGCGTGCCTTCCGCCTTGCCGAAGTCGATCGTGATGTTGCCGCGCTCCTGAAAGCGCACGACGCCCGAAAGAATACTGCCGATGCGATTGCGAAACTGTTCGTAAATATGCTGTTTTTCGTGAAAACGCACTTGCTGCATAATCAGCTGTTGTGCGGTCTTGGCGGCAATACGTCCCAAAACGGACGGATCGATCGGCTGTTCGAAAATGTCACCCAAAGCAATTTCGGGATTTTGCTGCCGTGCCTTCGTAATATGAATTTCGTCATCGGGATCGGTCACCGAATCAACGACCTTAAATTGCGCCCACGCCTTCAATTCGCCTGTCCTCGGATCGATTTCCACGCGCACCGTTTGTCGGCAATCCGCACTTTTTTTGGCGGCACTGCTGACGGCTTCGGCAATCAGAGCAATCATGTCCGCGCGCGCAATGCCTTTTTCGTGCTCCATGTATTCCAAAACGGGCAACAAATCACTCTTCATAGACCGCCTCCAGAAAAACGAATGCGGATGCGAATGTCAACGATGATTGAGGGGAGGCGGAAACGCGGCGAAATTTCGGGTGCGGCAGAATAATAAAATATCCGTTCCTGCTGTTTTTTGCCCACATAAATGATTTTCACAAAGCGTTGCGTTGTGTTTTTACACTCCGAGAATTCAAAGGTTCTTCCTGATATTCCACCCATGGTCGATCGGCCCGTAACCGTGTCCGAGACGAAGATTTGCTTTCAAGGCTCCCGTCACATAATCTTTGGCGCGTTGGACGGCGGTCGGCACATCGCAACCGTCGGCAAGAAAAACGGCAATCGCGGACGACAGCGTACAGCCTGTTCCGTGAGTGTTTTGCGTTGAAATATGTTCGCCGTAAAACCAATGAAATTTCCCCTGATCGTACAGGACATCATCGGCATCGGATGAACGATGCCCGCCTTTGAGTAACACGGCACAGCCGAAAGTGTCCGAAAGTTGTTTTGCCGCCGCTTCCATGGCGGTTTTGTCGGGAATTTCCTTTGTAAGAAGGGCTTCGGCTTCGGGAAGGTTCGGCGTAATGATGCGCGCCAAGGGAAAGAGTTCCTTTTTTAATGCATCGACGGCTTGCGGTTGAAGCAATTTCGCGCCGCTCGAAGCGACCATAACGGGATCGAGAACCACATTTCGGGCGTTATAACGGCGCAATTTTTCGCCGATGACATGCGCCAAATCGGGAGAGAAAACCATGCCGATTTTGACGGCATCGGGCGGAATGTCCGTAAAAACCGCATCCAGTTGTTGCGCAAGAAACTGTGGTGTTGACGGCTGGACGGTGGTTACGCCGATCGTATTTTGCGCCGTCATCGCCGTGAGAACGCTCATCGCGTAGGCTCCGTTCGCGAGAATAGTCTTAATGTCGGCCTGGATACCCGCGCCGCCGCTGCAATCACTCCCGGCAATCGTAAGAACCGTCTTCATGGAAAACAACGTGAAACGAACGGATCGGAAGGTCAAAGGTTATTGTGTGGGATGGTGACGGTTTGCATGGCGAACGACAATTTGTCGAAAAACGTTACGGATAGACATACCTTCTCTGTCGGAGCATATGGAGGCTTTGAAAACCATCCTGCGATAATTTATGTATGCAAATTTAAAATGGAGGTTTTTGCCTCAACTTCCGAAGCACCTTTCGGCTTCCGTTCTTAATCGTTCGGCGGCGGTTTGAATGTCTTTTTGTGCGTAAATTGCGCTGATGACGGCGATGCCGCAAATGCCGCTGTCGTTTAATAAGGAAACGTTCTCAAGCGTAATGCCGCCGATGGCGACAACGGGAACGGAGACGGTGTTACAAATATCCCGCAAGGTCGAAAGCGAAACGCTCTCCGCATCGTTTTTACTGTTGGTCGGGAAAATTGCACCGACGCCGAGGTAATCGGCACCTGCACGTTCGGCTTCGAGCGCCTCTTCGACAGTTGAAGCGGAGACGCCGAGGATTTTATTGCCGATGCGCGCCCGAGTTGCGGCAATATCGCCGTCGCTTTGCCCGATGTGCACACCGTCCGCATCGCTTTTTAAGGCAATATCGACGTTGTCATTGATAATCAACGGTACACCGTACGATCGACAGAGCGGTTTCAGTCGTCGCGCTTCTTCCAAAAAACATTCGGCATCCAGTTTTTTTTCGCGCAACTGCAAACAGGTCGTCCCGCCCTTCAAACTCTCTTCGACCGCTTCGTACAGAGAACCTCCATTCAACCACGTTCGATCGGTAATCGCGTAGAGAAGGAGTTGCTTTTTATGAAATGCACGGCGAAACACAGTTTCTTATACGTATTTTTGCAACAAAAGGCAATGTTTTGGCGCACCCGTGAGCGATATTGTTGAAACGGCGGTTTTGAGCTTGCATTTTGCATCAAAGTATCTTCAATGAAGCTGTTTGTTGACAGACATGAACGATACCAAAAAAGAACAGCGTCCGTCGGTATTGGAGTTGACGTGGCGCGACACGGATAAACTGCGGCGTTTTACGACCGAAACAGGTAAGATTTTGCCGCGACGCAAGACACGCTTAACGGCGCATGAACAGCGGCATTTGACGCGCATCGTCAAGCAGGCGCGCAACATGCTCCAAATGCTCTGACGGCGGTCGGAGGAATGGGTTTGCCGTTGGAATTGAGGCGACTTCCTGTTAAGTTTTGAGAACGTCGGAGTCTGACGCAACCGTTGGGAAACGGGGCGTATGCCTGCGTATCCTGTTTTTGTTTTGTCATGCTTGGCGGGTACCTTTTGTACGTTGTATATTGAGGGTGTTGTTCTGCCAGTGAGGTGTTGAGTGAGATTGCTTCGACAACCGTGTAGCGTTGTTGCGAATACCCTCCGTGCGTTTGGGAGCCGTTTGTTAACGGCATCGATTTCGGTTAATGCATCAGTTGGATGGCGTTCAGGATCGCATTCACAAGGAAGAAGACGGCTTGTGCGATTTGCGGTTTCTCCTGTATCAAGTTGTACACCGTAAAGGAACTGTTCGCGATGAACCACAGGACAGAAGCCGGCGTGATCAGGTTTTGGGAATAAAATATCGTGCCGATCAATCCGACCGTCGTGCAAGTCCAGCCGAAAGTTTTCAAATTTAACCAACGTTTCATCGTTTCATTTTTTCGCGGGCGATTGTTTGAAGGACACACATATAAAGAAGCCCTTTTCGTCAACGGCAGCCGGCGATTCGTTGTTTTGAAAGGATTATTCCCGCCCTTCCTTGGATTGACACTCAAAGTCGATAGGCGACATCCCCAAGAAGCAACTCCAAACACCCTGCTCACGTGTATTCTAACTCAGAAATCACGGAAACACAATCACGATGTGTCGTGCATATTTTTGCATAGGCGTGCAATGCATGAAAAATCTCGCGGTCGGCGACGGTTCGTGCCATCAATCTGGAAAGGTTGCAAGTAATCCAAACCATGAAAACCATTATCGGGACTTCCGTTGAAGAGGCGGTGCATTGGTTGAAACGTGGCGAACCGGTTGCGTTGCCGACCGAAACCGTCTACGGATTGGCGGCACCGTTGTTTTCGGAAGAAACGATACGAAAAATTTATTCCGTTAAACAGCGACCGGCGAACAATCCGCTGATTGTTCATGTTTTAAACTTCGAACAATTGTCGGAAATCGCCGAAACGACGCCGTTGGTACAGGCGTTGACGGAATGGTTTTGGCCGGGACCGTTAACGCTGGTCTTGAAGAAAAAAGCGTGCGTTTCGAATCTTGTGACCGCGGAGCAGACATCGGTGGCGGTGCGTTGTCCGCAGGCGTCGCTGTTTCGTCAGGCGATTGTCTTAACGGGCGAGCCTCTCGTCGCTCCGAGTGCCAATCGTTTCCAACATGTCAGTCCGACGACGGCGATGCACGTTCTAAATGATCTCGGCGGGCGCATTCCCTATATCCTGGACGGCGGAGCGTGTACGTTCGGTCTGGAATCAACGATTTTATCTTTATTGGACGAAGCACAACCGACGCTATTGCGTTACGGACCGATTGCGACGGAAGTGTTGGAAGCGTTTCTGAAACGTCCGCTTATAACACCGTCGGGTGTGATTTCGGAGCAAAAGCCGCATCTTTCGCCCGGGTTGTACAAAAAGCATTACAGCCCCCAGACGCCGTTGTATTTAGTGGGAAACCTCGCCGATTACGTACCGCCGTCACGTTATAAGGAAATCTTCGAAGCACATGCCGCGCATGTTTTCTTGTTTCCGCCGTCACGACCGTTGCGGGAGGAAGAATGTGTTTTAAGTCCAAACAGAGATTTGAACGAAGCCGCATCGAACCTGTTTGACTGCCTCCAAACGTTGGATACGCAAGGGTGGCAGTCGATTTGGACGGAAGCGGCACCGAACGAAGGTATCGGGCGCGCGTTGAATGACCGTTTAACGCGTGCCGCACATGTTGATTTGAGAGATTAAGCCGTCTGAGGCGGATATTGAATGCGTATTAAAATATGTTTTGGCTGAAATGAAAATCTTCAAAATTGACGGTAAAAAACATACAACAGATGCCTGGCGGTTCTTCCCAGGGATGTTTTTTCAAATAAAAGACTAGGCAGCTTACTTTGTTTGAAAAACTTGACAATAATATCACTCCCTGTCAGAGGTAGAATGTAAGCTTCATCCGTGAAAATCGGTCGTGTCTTTTCGGCATTGCGGGAGTTTTTTTTCCCGATTCGCGGTTATGAGCTGAAAAAATTCCTGCCGCTTTTGCTCATCCACTGCTTTTGCATTTTTAACCATTACTGTTTGAAAAATTTGAAGGATTCGCTGATCGTCACGGCGGCAGGCGTGGAAGCGATTTCCTTCCTGAAGCTTTGTATGCCGGCGGTGACCGTGCTGTTTCTGTTCCTTTACGCCAAAGTGAGCGATCGGTTACAGGGGCAGCGTTTATACGTGGCGGTATTGGGAACGTTTGTGCTGTTTTTTGTCTTTTTTACGACCGTTTTATATCCGTTTCGGGATGTTATTCATCCGTTTCGGCACACCGTTGTCGAGTACCAGCGGGCATATCCGTCGTTTTTCTGGCTGTTTTCCGTCTGGGGGTGTTGGAGCTATGCGATCTTTTTCGTGTTTGCCGAGCTCTGGAGTACGTTCGTAATGACAATCCTGTTTTGGCAGTTCATGGCGCAAATCAACACGGTTGAGGAGGCAAAACGCACCTATGGCTTTTTGCTGGTGTTTGGGCAGTTGGCGGTTGCGGCGGCCGGCTACGTCGGCGGGCTGGCGTCGGATATCCGCAGTCATGTACCGAAGGGACAGGATGCGTGGCAATGGACGTTAAACGCGTTGATCGGAACGGTTGCGGTCACGAGTTGCCTTGCGATGTTTTTGTATCACTGGGTCTATCGTCGCGTGCTGACGGATAAACGTTTTTACGATAAGCCCGAACTGCCGGGGATGCGCCTCAAAGCCAAAAAGAAAGCCGGACTTCGGGACGGGCTGCGAGTGGTATTGCATTCGCCGTACCTGGCGTTGCTGGCAATTTTGGTGGTCAGTTACGCCTTTACCGACAACATGCTGGAAAACTTTTGGAAGCATGAAGTGAGCATCTGTTTCCCGAATCCGAACGACTACTGTACATTTATCAGTCACTACACTATGGGATACGGGATTTTATCGATTGTGTTCACGCTTTTCGTCACCGCGGTGTTTCGAAAATTCTCCTGGAAAGTCGGGGCATTGGTCACACCGGCGGTGATGTTGCTCGGCGGTGTGGTGCTGTTCGGTACGATTTTGTTCCGAAAATTTCTGCTGGTACCTCTGGGCGGGCTTGCCGGTTTTTCGCACACCATTGTACAATTCGGATTGGTGGTGATGATCCTCGGGCGTTCGGGAAAAATGTCGTTTTTCGACATGAGCAAGGAGATTGCCTTTATTCCGCTGAGTGATGATTTGAAGGCAAAAGGAAAAGCGTTTGTGGACGGTATGGGACACCGCTTCGGGAAATCGTTCGGCTCGGGTTTCCAAGTGCTGATGCTGACGATCCTCGGCAGTTTTTCGGAGTTTCCCGCAACCTATGATGATGTGGCGCCGTATGCCTGTGCGATCTATATGTTACTTGCCGTCGCCTGGATATTCGCCGTGTTTCGGCTCAATCGGCGCATCGAAAACGGTAAAGAGGCGTAACGGCGGAGGTGCGGTGCGGGGTTTGCATTAAGTTTAAAAACGCATGTTGTCTTTTAAACCGTTTTAATCGACCATAACATTGTTCCCTTCCCCATCCGTGCAAACGTATTTGTCGTTTTTTAAAACCCTTTCTCCCGACGTATGGCAACACTTGGAAGCATATGCGGCATTATTGTCGGAGTGGAATGAAAAAATCAATCTCGTCTCCCGCAAAGAGACAAAATTTTTCGAAAATCATATTTTGCCGATTATGCCTTTGGCGGAAGATTTCCAAGCACATGCGTGCTTTGAGCGTTCAAAAAGCGTTCTGGATATCGGAACGGGCGGCGGTATTCCGGGCATTCCGCTGGCAATTTTGTTTCCGAAAATTTCCTTCACATTACTGGATTCGATTCGCAAGAAAACCGTTGCCGTTGCGGATATGGTCGAGAAGCTTGCCCTGCCGAATGTACAGGTCGCATGCGAACGTTTGGAAAACCTTTCGGAGCACTACGATGCCTGCGTCGGGCGAGGCGTGACGGCATTTGAGCATTTTGTTTCCGCAACCGCCAAGCGTTTAAAGTCGTACGGTTCCGTGTTTTACTGGTCGGGCGGCGATGTTGAAACCTTGGTTCCGCAGACTCTAAAACGATATACACGCGTTATTGATTTGGAAGCCTTTTTTCGCGGACGGTATGCCGTTACAAAAAAATTGCTTTGGTATCGAAAATAATCTTAAAGTTTTGAAAATAATTTTTGGAAATTGTTCGAAAAAAATTTTGTTTCCGGGATTTTCCGCTTCTTTATCACGAAAAATCACCGTTTTTTGCCTTTTTTTGAAAAACTTTCTTATTTTTTTAAGAAAAAATGATATGGTTTTAAAAAACGCGCTCAAACGCTTCTTTTCGGCTTCCGGTCTCGGTTTTTAACGATTTTGCGGTGATTACCTCGGGCTTGTGCGGTTTCATTTTTTCTTTTAAGAAAAATTTTCAATCGCGTTTCGAAGAAATTTCTTTTTTTCATAAAAACGGAAAAGTTTTCCCTAAAATAAATCACGAATCCGCTTGAAAATCGGATTTCGGAGGCAGGAATGCGTCGGAATAGATAAAAAACGGATGTAAAGGATAATTTAAGTTGGCACGATTTATGCTTACATTTAAGGCGTATGGTGCATACATGGATCGTGAACGGGTTGGCGAACATCGGAACGTCGTTTTTGGAACAGGCGCTGCGTCCGAAGAAGGAAAGCGAAAAATACGTTTTTAACTTCGGGGCGATTATGGCGCATTTGGACAAAGAAGGGCGTAAGGAATCGGTCATTCGCGAAATGCAGGCGGAACTGCTGGAGGAGGCGCAACAACAGCCGTTGTTGGAAGAGTTTCGCAAGGCGGACGATTCGACGATTACGTTCGAACGCGACGGTTTGGGTCGGTGCCTGGTGAAGGAAAACGGGCAGGTGATTTTAAGGTGTTCGTGCGATTCGCGCCTCGGGAAGCTCGGATTGGCGTACTATCATTTGGAACAGATGCGTTCCGAAAACCGCAGGAAAGAATACAAAAATGTTGCTTAAGACCGCATTTTTTCGGCGTAATAAATGTGTTGCAGACAGCGCCAATCGTGCGCTCGATCGCGACTTTGCAGGCGATAATCGAAGCGTGATGCCAGGCGCAACTCCGTTTCAGCCGTTTGAAGGCGTGTTCGGATCGTCGGTGCATCATCGGTTCCGCGCGTAAGAAGCCGCTCTTTCAGTGTTTCAACGGAATCGGGCTCGATGAAAACCGTCACTAAACGACGGTTCGTAAGCATCGTGCGGGCGTTTTGTTGAAAGGTCTGCGCGCCGCGGACATCCAGGCTCAAAATGAGATCTTTGTCCCCGTGTTCCCGTAACGCCGCTTTGGAAACGCCGTAATCATGCTCGTACACGCGGGCGTGTTCCAAGAACTCGTCGTTTTCAAGGGCTTTTGAAAACGTTTCCGGCGTCATGAAGTGGTAATCGACGCCGTCAACTTCGCCGGCTCTCGGCAAACGCGTAGTGGTCGTGATAACGCGCGCCGTATTCGGAATTTCTTCCAAAAAACGCCGACAGAGCGTCGTTTTACCGCACCCGGACGGTCCCGTTAACACCAACAACAGACGGTTCATGATTGAAAAAATCGAAGTTTTGCGCATCGGCAGGCACCCAAAAGCCGTGCGGGATAAAGATTTCGGTTGTGTTTTAACGGGAACCGTATCGCGCCGCCAATAAGCGGCTCTCCTTCGGAGAACGTGCGCCGATTTTTAAATTTTTTCCGAAAATGAGGACGGTTTTTTTCTTCCCGTCGAAGGCTTGCATCGGAGCGGTTTAAAACAAATGCGACCGTTTTTCGGACTCGGGTATGATTGGTTCGCTCCGCATCGGACTTTGAAACGGTTTCCGATAAAGCGACTTTTCGGTTTGGGCAGTGCGGCGGGTGAGCGGGGAACATTTCTTCAAAACGGCGGACGGCAGTGTTCGGGAAACGTACAGAGAAGCTTTCCGGTGTGTGTTTCATTATGTGACGGCACGAACGGTTCGAAATTTTTTCAAAACGAAACCCCACAATGAAGAATTTTAGCAACTTTTCGCGTTTGTTCAAGCAACGAATGTTTGTTCGAGTGACCCGTGCGGCTTTAAATACGGGAGTTTCGGAACGGGAGCGGGCAAACTTCCGCAGAGACCCGTCTCCAAAGAGCGGCTTCCCCTAAAATGCGAGTCCAATCAGCAAAATGCCGTAAAGGATGCCGCACCCAGCGACGGTTTTGAGTCGACGGCGGTTGTTGCGAAAGAGGACTTGAATGAGGTCGCGCGCACGATAAGGGCACACACCGAAGTAAAGCGACAGCACGATCCAGAAATAAAAAAGTCCCGAGACGTACGGTCGGAGGATGTGATCGCTCATATAGCCGATTTGCAGAAGACGATGTACGCTCAGCACTGTCAGCACGGCAACGCCGCGGACGATGAGAAAATCCTTCCAGTAGAGGATACAACCGACGAAGGCAAATCCGAAGAAAAGCGTCAGCGCAAGCTTGAAGTCTTCGCATTCCTTGGCATCCGTCTGCCAAAGGTTCAGGAAAAACCACAGATGCGCAACGGTAAAAACCAACAATCCAAGGCGTTCGTTGCGCAGAATTTTCAGGGATGCTTCGCCGTGCTTTTCTTTTAAGAGCAGGCAACCGCCGCCGAACGCGAGCAACCCCGCTCCCAAAAGCATTGCCAAAAGCGTCAGCGTCACGTTCTCACGTAAGGAAATTTTTCGGGGTTGTTCAAGCGGGAAATGGTTGCCACGTTGAAGATGTGTAACGTACACGGGACATTGAGACTGTGTAAGGGCTGACGGCGCGGGTAATTTTTGCCGTCGGGATGGTGATTTTTTCTCAAAAATCATTTTTTGTTTGCAAAAACGGAAAAAACGGTTTCAATGCAAAACCGTTGTCTCATGAAGAGAATTCTATTTGCCATTCCCGATGGTTCGGATCCGTTCGCAGCGGGTGATGAGTGTAACGAAGGAGCCGTTTTGCGCCTGGTACGGGAACGATCGTTTGACAGAATTGTTCTGTTGGGTCTGCCGGGTTATCGGCTGA
Source organism: Verrucomicrobia bacterium UBA3222 (assembly GCA_002363035.1). Lineage (GTDB taxonomy): Bacteria > Verrucomicrobiota > Verrucomicrobiia > Opitutales > UBA9783 > UBA3222. Next base: position 11,170 of record DEWA01000034.1, on the reverse strand, counting down.
ACGTCACACTGACCGAGCGGGCGTTTGCCGTTCGTTTCCCGAAGAAAGCGGTGCAATCGTATATGCCGGATATTCCGTCGTTGTCGTACAAGGGGCTTTTTAACAATTTTAAAAAGGTTCTTGAGGTTGAAACGTCGGATTTGCAAACGAAGGATCATTTGACGTTTTTGCTCCCGTCCGCCGCGGAAGACCCGATCCTGGATTGTCTGTTGCTTTCGGTGTTGTCGTTGCCGCAAAAAGTGGAGATGTGTCAGGCGGAACCGCCGACCGATGCGTGGGTTCAACAGGCTTTTCAAACGGAAGAGGATGCGTTCGAATGGCACGATTCGGCGACGGACAAAGATGAGGATAAGACCTTTCTTTCGTCCGAACAGCTGGATTTTCTGTATCGTACGTGGGAGCAAAACAAGGCTTTTTGCATGAAAACGCGGAATACGGCGCAACAGAAGGCGGTTGCACGGGCGATGCGCCTTTACGGTCAAACGAGCGGAAATTCGTATCGCGATATTGATTGTTCGGATGTTCCCGAAGATATCTCAAACGAACTTTTGTGGGGTTATGAGGCGAACACGGATGGCAAAACCTTTGTGCGGGACGGTTTGTTGACAAAGCAAAATGCGGGTCTGTCGCTGTCGGGATGGGATGCATTTTCGGAAGAGTTGAAAAGCAACATCGCAGCGTTTTTGTCGAAATCCGGTCACCACTTTATGGCACTGTCGAATACCGAAGATGAATTTTCGCAGATTCCGACTTGTACATTGCCGAATTAGCCGCTTTGAACGGTTGAAAAATATCGCGGCTTTCGGCATTTTTTTGACGACGACGGCGCGAACGGTTTTAGGGCGCGTTGTGTCATCGTCGGTTTTGCAACGGTTTTTGCGGGAAATTGATCGAGCATGTTTGAATTGACAAAATTCGGTCGTCGAACTAAAGGGGATATATGCAGTCGTATTTTACGAACAAGGACGATTTTCTTGCCATCATTCGGCAACACGTTCCGCAGGTTCTTGAAAACTCCGTGTCGTTTATCAAAACCGGCTGGACGAACATCGTTATCTGCGCTTCCGACGGGAAAGACGAGTATTTTTTCCGTTTCCCGCGCAATTCTTTCTTCGCAAGAATGATGTTGAAAGATCATTCGTTCTGCACGTTTATTAAGGACAAAATCACTTTTCGCGTGCCCGAGTTGCAACTGTTTTACGACAACGATCGCCCGTTCAGCATGCACAAAAAAATTCGCGGCTGGTCGTTGAGCGAACGTTTAAAATTCCTGTCGCAACAAGCCGTTACCAACGTGGCTTACGATGTGGTGCGTCTCATCAAAGAATTGGATCAGGTCGATCCGCGCCGCCTGCCGAACGCCTGCAACATGTACGTTTCGAAGTTTTTGGATGAACTGTCGACGGTTTCGGGTGCGCCGTATGATGAGGATAAAATGGCGCCGTTGCGTGAAGAGGAAGCCGAACCGCACACGGTACACGGCGATCTCAATCCAGGGAACATTCTTTTAGATGAAAACGACCGCGTTGTCGGCGTGATTGATTTTGCGTTTGCCGGCATTTCGGGACGTTGCACGGACATTTCGCGCATGATCGGACGCACGACCGAAAAGTTCAAACGCCCTTTGTTGGAAGCCTATCATTCCCTGATGCACCGTTCCGTCGATCGGGAACAGGCGGAGAAGATTGTTCGCCTGTGGAACCACGTTGAAGAGCGGTATATTGCATACATTCGCAAAAATCATCCCGAAATTCAGTTGCCGGAGAAGGTGGAATAGGGCGCGGGCTGGAGGCGGTGTGGAAGTTCCCAACGCTCAGGGCGCGTCTTGGTTCTTTAGGTATCGGTTCTTTGGGTATCTGTTATCGAAGAGTTGTATTGTTTCGTCGTCCAAAGGCGTGAGAAGGAAATTGTGCAGTCGCAACATTATGTATAAAAGAGTAACATGCCATGTGCTGTTTGCCGGCATCCCATTGAAATGTTTCGCATTCGCGTCGTTTGAAGCCATATGTTATATAGCATTGCCCTGACCGTCTGAGGCGGTTTGTTTTGCAAAAAGACCTGCAGGATGGCGGAAATTTTTATAGTCTCTTTTTGTGGAGTATGTTGTTGAGTGTACAGTTCCGTCCGATTACGACGGCATGCGCGTCGATAAGTTTTTGGCAACAACTCTCAAGGATCAATGCAGTCGGGCGCGCATTCAAAAATCCATTCTCGATGGCGGATTGACGATCAACGGTGTTATTGTTCCCCAACCGCGCACCTGTGTCCATGCGGGGGATTGCTGTCGGTTAAGAATTATACCGATGGAGGAGGTGGGTTTAAAACCGAACGACAGTGCATTGGATATTTTATATGAAGATGCCGATTTATTGGTCGTCAACAAACCCGCAGGGCAGGTGGTGCATTACGGCAACGGCATTGTTCCTGGGACAACATTGGTGGAGGCTCTTTTATCGCACTGCCCGCTCAGTGCGGCGGCGGGCGCGTTGCGTCCGGGCGTGGTGCATCGTCTGGATCAAGCCACATCGGGCGTAATGCTGTTTGCCAAAACCGATATCGCCTATCGGGAATTGACGCGAATGTTTGCTGAGCGTCGCATTCATAAAACGTATTATGCCTTTGTGTACGGTATTCCGAAACTGCATTCGGGTATTATTGACGCACCGATCGGTCGCAGTACGCACGATCGAACTGCTATGTGCGTTACGACCCGCGGACGTCCCGCCGTGACGCACTGGGAGTGTTTGGAGGCTTTCCCGAACGCAAATCAAGCCTTATTGGTGTGTCGACCGATTACGGGACGCACGCACCAAATTCGCGTGCATTTAAAGCACATCGGACATCCGATCGTCGGCGATGAAAAATATGGGAAAAAGGAAAATCCGCAAAGCGAACGACTGTTTTTGCATGCTTATCAAATTGAATTTAGTCATCCGATAACACGGGAAGAATGCCTATTTACTGCACCGTTGCCGAAGGGGTTTTCGGAGAAGAGGGAAGAGATGTAAGACGATAATCGTTGGAAGATAAAAAATGGAAGTCCGAATGGATTATTTATACGAGAAATGTTATTGTTATTTTCTCCACTGTGGCGAAAAGACTTCGTGCATTTGCAACCATGTTTGCTTTTTGTTCCAGTTGCAAAAGGATGACTGGTAACATCTTTTGCAAGCGGTAGCCATTTTGACAGGATTGTTTACGGACTGCCGATATGTTTGATAGAGAATGCTGTTCCACATTGCATCAAAGGGTTTATTTATATCAAAACGTTCAAACTGTACAGGAGTAGACATACAGGGACGAATATAACCATCGGAACCCAAAAAGAAGTCACGCCACGGTGTAAAGCAGTCCTTATGTTCTTTATCTTCGGCAATATCTTCGCCTTGAATGTACGGAAGTTTTATTTGAATTCCGAACTGCTCTCCAAGAGCAATTGCTTCTTCAAAAACCTCGCGTACCTCACGCTGGCAATTGTATAAAGTTTCGTGAGCCAAACTTTCCTGAAAAGCGGTAAAATAAACAACTTTTACTTCATCGATTCCTATATCTCGCGCCAAGCGAACCAAATTTGGCAATTCATGAAGGTTGGATTTCATCGCCGTAAAAACAAAATTGATCCAGGGATAAGACAACCGACGTTCTTTTTTGATACGTATAATCTCCCCAATGGAATGAATAATCTTCGTAAAATCGGAACCGCGACGGATACGATTATTGGTTTCTGGTTTTGCGCCATCGATACTGACTGCAAACACATCAACACGCGTTTTGAAAATGACATCTTTTAACAGGTGCAGACGCATACCGTTCGTACAAAAATACTTTCTTGCATCATATTGATCGATAACGCCAAGCATCTCGGCAAAATTCGGGTGCATGGTTGGTTCGCCCCAGCCCATCAATGTGACTTCTTCGACCGTATCCAGAAGAGATTCGAAGTAACGAAGCCAGTCGAGATTAAAAAAAGTCGGATTGAAATCGGCGGCACTGCGACCGCACATGACACAACGCAAATTGCACGCATTCGTCAATTCGAACACCAACCTTCTCGGTAGCGATCTTAACACTGTTTCATGAGCATCAATTTCGGCGAGATTTAATTCACTGTTCTTGCGCTGTTTTTCGGTCAACGCTTTGCCTGCAAACAGGAACTTTGTTTTACTGCGAATAACCATAAGATAATTTCAATATACTTTATCGAGCAAGTACATCATAAATTACATCAAAGTGCTTTCCGAATAATACGTATCATGGTATCAATTTTTTGGTCATCAAGCCCGGGATAAACTCCAACCCAAAAGGAGTCCTTCATAACGCGATCGGTATTTGTCAACGATGAGACAACCCGATAGCCCTGTCCTGATTTTCTCATTTCATCGAAACAGGGATGTTTAATGAGATTGCCGGCAAACAACCGCCGCGTTTGGATACCGCTTCCCTCAATTGTGCAAATAACTTTGTGACAATCAATACCGTCTCTTACGGTTAAGAGGAAACCAAACCAACTCGGTTTTGAATTCGGACATGCTTCCGGCAGGATAATTCTGTCCTTCAGATCGGCAAGCCCATCATATAACTTCTGCCAATGATACCTTCGGAGTTCAACAAATTTCGGAAGTTTTTTAAGCTGTTCGCATCCGATGGCAGCCTGAAGATCGGTTATTTTCAGGTTGTAACCGAAATGGCTGTACACATATTTATGATCGTAGCCCCGTGGTAATTCTCCGTATTGCCCGTCGAAACGATGCCCACAATGGTTATCTTCCCCGGAGGCACACATGCAATCACGCCCCCAATCCCGATAGGAGCGAATTAAACGATGCAAAGTGAAATTATTCGTATAAACACAACCGCCTTCCCCCATTGTAATGTGATGTGGTGGATAAAAAGAGGAAGTACCGATATCACCAACGGTTCCCGTAAAACGTTCTTCCTCATTGAAGCAATAGGTGCTTCCCAACGCATCGCAATTATCTTCAATCAACCAAAGGCGATGCCGATCACAAAATGTTTTAACGGCTTTTATGTCAAACGGATTGCCGAGCGTATGGGCAACAAAAACGGCTTTTGTACGTTCGGAAAGAGCTGCTTCCAGTTGTGAGACATCTATATTGTATTGCGGAATGGTAATGTCTACGAAAACAGGGACTGCGCCGTATTGGATTATCGGAGCAACGGTTGTTGGGAAAGCGGCGGCAACGGTGATAACTTCGTCGCCGCGCCGAATGCGCCTTTCTCCGAGTTCCGGCGCGGTTAAAGCAGAAAAAGCGATTAAATTTGCGGAAGAACCGCTGTTGACGGTACTGACGTACGTAACTCCGAGATATTCGGCAAAACGCTCTTCGAATTCTTTCGTAAAACGCCCGGATGTAAGCCAAAAATCAAGTGTTGCTTCCGTTAAACGGCACATTTCTTTTTCATCAAAAACTCGACCGGCGTAAGATATCTTTTGGTTTCCGAGGTTCTCTTGTTCTTTGAAAAGCCTGTAATATTTCGCAACGGCTTGTAAAATTTTCTTTCGGGCTACCGTCTCCGAAGTCCAGTGTCCATTATTCATTTTCATAGTAATCCTTAATCTGCCTCAAACAAATATCATAAATCTCTTGTCCCGCTTTTTGGCGTTTGTAAAAATCCGCAACGTTTTGAACGGCTTGTTCGCATGACAGTCGCGGTTCCCAATCGAGGCGTTCCAGAGCTTTGGAAATATCTAATTCCAATACTTCCTCTTCCGATGCCTTTAAATGTTCGCCCTTGGTGCTCGTCAGTTCTGGAAAATGTTGTTGCATGGCTTGCATCAGCCACGAGACCGATTTGGCTTTATTCAGAGAGGCGATATTCCAGGCTTCGGAGTAACGTTTTGGCTCCTCATACAACAATCGTCCAATCGTCAGATATCCGTCCAGTACATCCAGCACTGATTGCCAATGTCGCAGTTGTTCCGGATGTCGTAATGCGACGGGTTTCCGTTTATCCAGAGCCGTTAAAATGCAGTTGACAATCCTGGATTTTGTATGTTCGCCGCCGGCAATTACATTTCCGGCTCTTGTCAGTGCCATACCGACCGTTTGCTTTGGCTTAAAAAAAGAATTCCAATAATCCCGTGCCGCAAATTCCGCACAGGATTTGCTCGAACAATAGGGCGAAGACGTGTTGCCGATCGGATCGGTTTCTTTGTAAGGTGCATGATCGGCATTTTCTTGATACACTTTGTCGGTTGAAACCATAACAATCGATCGAACGGACGGACATTCCCGCAGAGCTTCGAGAAGATGAACGGTTCCGAGCACATTGCTTGCATATGCACGTACAGGATCCTCGAAACATTCTTCTACAATACAATAGGCGGCAAGATGAAGAACGATCTCCGGTTGAAATTCGCGTACGGTTTTCCCCAACAGCGTACGATCCGTCAAATCACCAGTGACATTCTTAATATGCAAGTCACCGTTGATCTGTTGATACAGACCGTCTTCCGGCGGCGGCAGTGCGTAGCCGACCGCATCGGCACCGAAGTGTTTTAAAATCAACGTCAACCAGGAGCCCTTGAAGCCTGTGTGTCCCGTTACCAAAACGCGACGCCCTTTGTAGAATTTTAAGTTGTTTTTACGCGAGTTTTTCATGTTAAATGTCCAAAAATGATGCAAAGGTTTCCTTCGAAACGGAGCACCGACTGTTTATAGAACCTTCAATCTTTCCAAACCTTCCACGGTGCCTTTCCGCTTTTCCATAAGTCTTCCAGCAATTCTTTCTCACGTAACGTATCCATGCATTGCCAAAAACCGTGATGCAGATAGGAACTCAACTGTCCCTCTTTTGCCAGCGTTGCCAACGGTTTTTCTTCGAACGCCGTATCGTCGCCGTCGATGTAAGAAAAAACATTCGGTTCCAAAACCATAAAACCGACATTGATCGGAACCGCATCGTTGTCTTTTTTTTCGCGGAAAGCGCGTACGGAACCATTGGGCGAAAGCGATAAAATGCCCTTAGTCTGTTCCTGCAAAACCGCCGTCAACGTTACCGTTTTGCCTCGCTTTTTATGGAAATCAACGAGCGTTCGGATATCGACATCACAAACACCGTCGCCGTAAGTCATCACAAACGTCTCGTCACCGACATATTCCCGAATACGTTTCAGGCGTCCGCCTGTTGCCGTTGCATTGCCGGTATCAACAATCGTCACGCGCCACGGTTCGCAACGATGGTGATGTACCGTCAGTGCGCTTTGACCGTTTGAAAAATCGAACGTCACATCACTGTTGTAAAGAAAATAATTCGAAAACCATTCTTTAATCATGTGTTGCTTATACCCGGCGCAGACAACGAATTCATTAAAACCGTAATGCGCGTAACACTTCATGATGTGCCACAAAATCGGTTTGCCGCCGATTTCTACCATCGGTTTCGGTCTGAGATGCGATTCTTCGGAAATGCGTGTTCCGTAACCGCCTGCCAGGAGAACGACTTTCATTGTTCCCATAAAACAAGAATAATTTCGTTTTTTCAAGTTTTTAACGGCAGTTTCCGAAGCCGTTCCGAACATTTCCGTTTTTGAAGGCGTTGATTGATCGGATTCGAAGGCGTTTAATGCGGTTATCAGAACAGTACTAATCGTTAAGAATATGGCAACAGAAATGCCAAAAGGGAGCCTTTTGGCTCCCTTTTGGCGTCGTAACCGTCTGTCGATGAACTTCGACGACAGCTTAACGACACACCCGTCCTTACATCATGCCGCCCATGCCGCCGTCGTAACCGCCCATGCCTGGGTTCGCGGGTGCGGGCTTGTCTTCCGGGAGATCCGTGATCATGCACTCGGTTGTAAGGAGCATACCGGCAACGGAAGCCGCATTCTGCAACGCCGTGCGGGTGACTTTGGTCGGATCGACGACGCCGGATCTCACCAGATCTTCGAACTCGCCCGTCGCCACGTTGTAGCCGAAGTTGCCGCTCTCGGACAGAACTTTGCTGACGATGAGCGCGCCCTCTTCGCCGGCGTTGTCGCACAGCTGACGCAACGGAGCTTCGATGGCTTTGCGGATGATTTTGATACCCGTCGCACCGTCACAACAGCAACATTCGATGGCATCGATGGCTTTGGCAACACGCAACAGAGCCGTTCCGCCGCCGGGAACGATGCCTTCCTCAACCGCCGCGCGGGTGGCGTGCAACGCATCTTCGACGCGCGCCTTCTTTTCCTTCATTTCCGGTTCCGTGGTGGCACCGACGCGAACGACCGCCACGCCGCCGGCCAACTTCGCCAAACGTTCCTGCAGTTTTTCGCGATCGTAATCCGATGTGGAAGCTTCAATCTGCTTGCGGATTTGCTTCAAACGCGCCTGGATGGCTTGGCTGTTGCCTTTGCAGGCACCGCCTTCGCAGGAACCTTCGACAATGGTCGTATTTTCCTTGTCAATCGTGACGCGCTTTGCGGTTCCGAGGTCTTCCAGTTTGACGCTTTCGAGCTTGATACCCAAGTCTTCCGTGATGCACTTCCCGCCCGTCAAAACGGCGATATCCTGCAACATATCTTTGCGGCGATCGCCGAAGCCGGGAGCTTTTACGGCACACACGTTCAACGTACTGCGCAATTTATTGACAACCAAAGCCGCCAATGCCTCGCCCTCCACATCTTCCGCGATGATGAGCAACGGCTTGCCGGTTTTGGCAACGGCTTGCAACAGCGGCAGCAAATCGTTCAGATTGCTGATTTTCTTCTCGTGAATGAGGATGTACGGGTTGTCGAGAACGCACTCCATCGATTCGGCGTTGGTGACGAAGTAGGGGCTGATGTAGCCTTTGTCGAACTGCATGCCTTCCACTACGTCGAGCGTCGTTTCGATGCTCTTGTTCTCTTCGACCGTGATGGTGCCGTCCTTGCCGACTTTGTCCATCGCATCGGCAATGATGTTCCCGATTTCGGTGTCGCCGTTGGCGGAAACAGTCGCCACCTGCTTAATGTCTTCGCGTCCGTTGACGGGCTTGCTGATTTTCTTCAACTCCGCCACCGCCGTTTCGACCGCTTTGTCCATGCCGCGCTTCAAAAACGTCGGATTGCAACCGGCGGCGACATTTTTCAAACCTTCGCGGTAAATGGCTTCCGCCAAAACCGTCGCGGTTGTGGTGCCGTCGCCCGCTTTGTCGGATGTCTTCGAGGCAACCTCGCGCACCATTTGAGCCCCCATGTTCTCAAACGGATTTTTCAATTCAATCTCTTTGGCAACCGTCACGCCGTCCTTCGTGATGGTCGGTGCGCCGAATTTTTTGTCAATCAGCACGTTGCGACCCTTGGGTCCGAGCGTGGTTTTGACCGCCTTTGCCAACGTCTCGACGCCCTTTAAAATGTCCCGACGCGCCTGTTCTCCGAATTTAATCTGTTTTGCCGACATAATATAAACTTCCTTTCTTTATTTGATGATTCCCAAAACGTCATCCTCGCGCAACAGCGTGAATTTCTCGCCGTCGAGTTTGACTTCCGTTCCGCCGTACTTGCTGATGAGCACGATGTCGCCGACCTTGACTTCAAACGGCACCTTTTTGCCGTCCTTGTCGGTTTTGCCCGTTCCCAACGCAATCACTTTCGCGTTTTGCGGCTTTTCCTTGGCGGAATCGGGAATGATAATCCCGCCCTTCACCTGTTCGTTTTCCTCCATCGGCTGCACCAGAATGCGATCGCCGATCGGTTGAATACTTGTTTGTGTCATAGTTATCTCCTTAAAAAATTGTTTTGTTTAAAAAAACTGCGGTCGCGGCGAAAACAAAGGATTTCAATCGAAAAAAATCCCTCTGTTCCCGCTTCCGTACCGCTTAACGACATTTCTGCAAACGCGTTACCTTTGTAAAGTCCTTACTGCTTTTTCCCATCGTCGACCACCTCGAAATCGGCGTCAACCACTTTCCCTTTGTCGCCGGAAGCAGTATTGTTGTTCGGCGGCGGTGTTTGGGATGCGCCCGCGTTCGAAGCGGCATCCTGCGACTGATTGGCGTACATCGCCTGACCGATTTCCTGCAACGCCGTCATCAGCTCCGACTCCTTCGACTTTAAAGTTTCCAAGTCGGCGGATTTGTCTTCCAACAGCTTCTTCACTTCGTCAATCTTCTTCTGAATCGGCTCCTTCTTATCGGACGGCAGTTTGTCGCCGAATTCCTTCATCTGTTTCTCGGCCTGATAGACGAAGTTATCCAGGCGATTATGAATTTCGATGCGTTCGCGCTCTTTCTTATCCTGCTCGGCGAATTGTTCCGCTTCTTTGCGCAACTTCTCAACCTCGTCATCGGACAAACCGGACGAGCCCGAAATCGTAATGTTTTGATTTTTGCCCGTCGCCACATCCTTTGCGGTTACGTGCAAAATACCGCTGGCGTCAATGTCAAAGGTGACTTCGATCTTGGGTACGCCGCGCGGCGCCATCGCAATACCGTCCAGACGAAACATTCCGAGGGTTTTGTTGTCCTTTGCCAGCGGACGTTCGCCCTGTAATACGTGGATGTCCACCGCCGTCTGATTGTCGGCGTACGTCGAAAACGTCTGCGATTTCTTGGTCGGGATGGTCGTATTGCGATCAATCATCGGCGTCGAAATGCCGCCCGCCGTTTCAATGCTCAATGTCAACGGCGTTACGTCCAACAGCAGAATATCGTTCACATCGCCCTTTAAAACGCCGCCCTGCACCGCCGCACCGACGGCAACGACTTCATCGGGATTGACGCCTTTGTTGGGGGTCTTGCCTGACAAACGTCCGGCAATGTCGACGACTTTCGGCGAACGGGTCATACCGCCGACCAACACCAACTCGTGGATGGCGTTGGTCGCGATGCCCGCATCTTTCAAGCATTTCTCGAACGGCTCGCCCAACCGACCGTACAAATCGTCGCAGACCTGCTCCATCTTCGAACGCGTCAAATGAACGTTTAAATGTTTCGGTCCCGATGCATCCGCCGTAATAAATGGCAGGTTGATATCCGTCTCCTGCGCCGACGAAAGGGCAATCTTTGCCTTTTCCGCCTCCTCCTTCAGCCGCTGCCGCGCCAACGGATCCTGTCGCAAATCGATGCTGTTTTCACGCTTAAATTCGTCGGCAAGCCAGTTAATGAGGGCTTCGTCCCAGTTGTCACCCCCGAGTTGCGTGTCGCCGTTGGTGGCTTTCACCTCGAAAACGCCGTCGCCGATTTC
>DEWA01000046.1 GCA_002363035.1 Verrucomicrobia bacterium UBA3222 | reverse complement strand
TCCTTATGGGATATGACCTTCATTTCGCCGAATACCGGATGCGTGATTGTTGCCCCGTCAATCAGACCAATACCCTTTGGCGGATCCGCCATGATGCCGGTTGTGGATGCAGCGACCAACGTCGTGCCTGTTAACAGTGATTTAATGTTGAGTTTCATGATAAATTCATTTTAGGGAGATATTTTTATGTTGTCAAGAGAAAATAAATAATAAAGATTGGAAACCGTACTGTACGGCGTCTCGGTATAAAGTTGAAAAGAAACGCCGTCGGACGAAACAGACGCGAATACCATCAATGGTATCGGCACTCTGCGTCGATTTTGGCACTCTTTTTGGAACAAAAAAACTTATTCCCCTACGCCGTTACGTTTATAAAACAGGAAATTCTTGAGAAAAACCGCAGGGATATTTTCAAAATGCCTTAAAAGAATCTAAAATTTCGCGTCATTCCACCGGAACTTAGCCCCATTTTACTTCCCCCGCAAATACTCCGGGTGCCAGCGAACAAACCAAACATCGCTGTTTTTCTTTTTAGCTGCTTCAATCAGTTCCGTTATTCTTTTGTTCGCCCGCTCTTTGGATGTAAAGCAGCAACCTAGGTCTTTCGAACGGAACTCGATAAGACCTTCGTTATACGATACGATAACATGACCTTTGATCGCGATGAAATCTGTATCTTTCAAATCAGCGATTACTTTTTCCACTTTCTTTGTGAACGCATCATCCCAAATCTTCCCTGCTTCAACGGTAAAAAGTCGTTCTCCGAAATTTTTCAACGCACCCGTAGCGTGCGGCAACGTTCCGTCGGAAATATAATATAACAATCCCGAACAATCAAAACCGCGGCATTCATATTGTTCTCCTTTCTTTTCGGATGTAAAAGTCGTTCCTCGCAATGGAACGGCCTCAAAATTATTGCCGCCCCAGCAATACGGAACATTTTCACGAAGACAACGATCAAAAACCTTTCTGATATCCTCCAATGACATCGGAGAACGTTTCCGCTTTACACCTCCCTCCTTAAACTTTTCACAGAAACCCTCTATGGAAGACTTATAAACGTAACCTGTATGTTTTACTTTTTCCGTCATCTCGCATGTTACTTCCGCCATGCCGTTCTCTTTGTACCCGAGTACCTCTATGACGCTCCCGGGTAACAGCACTGTGTCTAAATCGTCGCAGTTGCATCCTTTCTTACCCCTTTCGAACGAACGTATTTCTTTGTTATTTTCGAACAGTGGCAAATAACATTTATCCTGAACGACAAACATATCCCCCGCATGCGCACAAGACAGCCCAAACGCCAATCCGAGACAGAAAAGCGAAATCAAACGAACCTTTCTCATGCTCCTATTCGATACGTAACATCAAAACATGATAATAAAAAATGATCTAAATGAGCTTCAACCATTCATTGACAATAATTACTCCTTGAAACACCAAAACATACTCAAGCCATTCGTGGAATCTGTTAATTCGGGTTTTTGACGAATGAATATCAAAAGGTTTGTGCATTATCCAAACAACCGTAAATAAAATCACAAACAATATAATTTGATATTTCATATCTATTTCTTCTGTTGTAACCAAGGAAAACGTTCAACCTTCTTCAAACAATCGATTTACGACCGTCCGATTTTCGCGAATCACCAACCCCGCCACCGATAACCGACGGCAAAATTCAAGTCTATAACCGCACGGTCGGGCTGCCGTCGGATACTGCCCCGTTATTTTCCGTTAAACTTCGGCAACAAATACTCAACGCACGACTGCAGGGTATTCAAACGCGGATAATCGGCTTCCGGTACGTCGATGTGATGTTGCTTCCGTAATTCCATGACGATATCCAAAAAGTCCATGGAATCCAGACCGAGCAGATCGCGTAACGGCGTTTGATCCGCATCCGACGTCCCGCCTCTCAATTTGCTCAAATCCGCATCGGGAGCGATTTCGGCAATGATGTCCAATACGATTTGGCGCACGTCCGTCGCCGTCTTTTCGTTTATATCGTTCATGTTTTGAGTATAGTGATTAAGAATTAAAGCGTTGCACAATCACCGTCGAATTGATCCCCAACATGCCGAAAGAATTGCTCAAAATCGTATTCGCCCGTTGTAATTTTTTTGGTGTATGGGTGACTAAATTCGGAAGTTCGCATTCGGGATCGAGGTTATCGACGTTAATGGTCGGATGGATTGTTTTATCTTCAAAAGACGGCAAATTTCCCGCCAATTCCAATGCACCCGCCGCTCCCATCGTATGCCCGATGAAACTCTTGGTGTTGTTGAAATGCGTGTTTGGCGCGTCCTTAAAAACGTCTCTCAGTGCTTGGCATTCGCGCCGATCGCCTTCGACCGTTGATGTTGCATGGGTACTGACAATATCAATATCATTCGGTTGCAGTTCGGCTTTTTTCAACGCAAGCCGCATGCATTCCGCCTGGCGTTCACTGTCGGGAAGAACCGTATTCGTCGCATCCGAATTGATGCCGTATCCGACGATCTCTCCGTAGATTTTGGCGTTCCGCTCTAACGCATCATCCAGCCGTTCCAGAGTGAATAAACAACCGCCTTCGCTGATGACAATTCCGTTGCGGTCGCGGTCGAACGGTCGGCTGGCTTTGTTCGGATCCGCGTGTTCCGCTAACGCCCCCTGGTTTTTGAAGCCGGCAAAAATCCCGAAACTGCCGGTACTCTCCCCTACTCCGCCGGCGAGCGCGTAATCGACTTCGCCCAGGCGCAACATTTGAACCCCCTGAATAATCCCCAAATTCCCGCCTGCGCAGGCACCGCCCAGGGTATAATGCGGCCCCGTAATGCCGAGGTTGATGGAAATTTCCCCGGCGGGATTATTGGCAACCGTTCGCGGATTATGATGATGATTCCAGTATTTGGTATCGTAACCGAATTGCGACAGTTGATAAACTTCGTTTTCCGTTTCGACCGTTCCGTGTTCCGTAATGCCGACGTAAATTCCGACGCGGCTCTTATCGAGCAGTTCCCACGGCAGACGGCTCGATTCAATCGCTTTGTGCGCGCAATAAATTCCAATCGATCCGGCGCGTGTCCCGGTGCGAATTTCCTTTTTGGTTTGATAATCGGTCGCGTTAAAAGCGCAGACGCCCGCCAAAACGAGTCCCATGTAACGCATGTCGATGCGTTGAATGCGTGCGCATCCTTCCAGCAAATGTTTGCGAAATTCCGCCAGGGAATTCCCGTTCGGCGCGACCAAACCGACACCCGTAATCACAATTCGCTGCGACCACTCCATCACAAAATTTTCAGCAACGTCTTTATGTTAAAAAATTTTTCCGAAAATGAAAGATAAAAATGCGCACGCTACGTCGTCAATTTCTTCAAAACTTCGTACTTTCGGCGATTTTCCTCCAACTGCCGCTTTACGCCTTCGATGACATTCGGCGCTGCATGCGACAAAAACTTTTCGTTAGACAGCTTTGTTTCCGCCGTTTGAATGTGCTTCAACAGTACTTCAAGCTGTTGCCGAAGTTGCGTTTCGTCCACGCCCGCCGCGTTATTCGCGGATGAGGTCTCGATGAAAAACGTTCCGCAGTGCGTCACAATGTTCGGCAAGCCCGGAAGCGGTTTTTGCGTCGTTTCCAACGCCTTTAAGCCGACCAAACGTACCAAAAGTTCGCGATATTTTTTGAAATCTTCGCAGTGTTTCTCCGATAATACGTGCATCACAACCGACTTACTGCCCTTGCCGTGCTCCGCCTTTAAGGTTCGCAACTGCCCGATGAGATCGACGAGACGACCGACTTCCGAACATTCTTTTTCGGAGATGTTAAGCTTTCCCAATCGTTGCTTAAAAGCTGACAAATCCCATGTATTTTCATGTATTAAACCCGTCCCGAGATGCATTTGCTCCCATAATTCTTCCGTTATGTAGGGAATGAACGGGTGCAACATTTGTAACATTTGCCGTAAAAACAGATCCTGAACCGTCGGGCAGGATTTTTGTTGATGTTTCTGTACTTCCAGGTAGAAATCGCAAAAAACATCGCGGAAACACGCCTGTAAATCTTTAACGGCGGCATTGAATTCATATTGCTTCAAGTGCTTTTCATACGTTTCCGCCGTTTGAAGCAAAGAATGCAAAAGATAACCGTCGAAAGGCGTCAGGTCGGTCATCGCGTCGAAATAATCATTCAACGTCCGATACTCCCCTGCCCTGCCCTGCATCAGGCGAAAACGGCAGGCGTTCCACAATTTCGTGCAGAAATTGCGTCCCGATAACAGCGCGTGTTCGTCGAAACGAATATCCTGCCCCTGTGGTGCAATCGACAACAGACCGATGCGCACGCCGTCCGCGCCGTATGTTTGAATTAAATCCAGCGGATCGGGCGAATTACCGAGACTTTTGGACATCTTTCGCCCTTTTGCATCGCGCACAATCCCCGTTAAATAAATGTTTTTAAACGGAATGCGTTGCTCAATCGGTCGATCGGCAACGAATTCCAACGACGCTATAATCATGCGCGTAATCCAGAAAAAGAGAATGTCTGCGCCCGAAACCAACACATCGCTCGGGAAATAACGATCGAAAAGGTTTTTATCCGTATTTTCTTTATAGTGCAATGTTCCGAGCGGCCACAGCCAGGATGAAAACCACGTATCCAGTACGTCGGGATCCTGTGTCCAGTTTTCAATGTCGGTCGGAGGTTCAACGGACACGTGTAACTTCGACGGATCGTCTTTACGATACCAGACGGGGATACGGTGCCCCCACCACAACTGCCGGCTGATGCACCAATCCTGCAGGTTATCCAGCCAATGTCGATAAACTTTCTCCCAGTGTTCGGGGAAAAAACAGATCAACTTCTCTTCCGCCAACCGCTTCGCCGCCTCCGTTTGCGGATAATGCAAAAACCACTGTTCCGACAGACGCGGCTCGATGGGAACATCGGCGCGCTCCGAATAACCGACGTTGTGTTCATACGGTTCCTCCTTTATGAGAAGTCCTTTTTCGCGCAGCGCTTCGACAACGGCTTTTCGCGCTTCCGAACGATCCAGTCCTTCAAACGGCATACCGTTGGCATTTACTTTCCCACCCGCGTCCAGCACTTCGATGAACGGTAGGTTGTGACGTTTCCCGACTTCAAAATCAACGGGATCGTGCGCGGGAGTGATTTTCAGCGCGCCCGTTCCGAAATCCCTTTCCACCGCTTCGTCCGCAATAATCGGAATGGTACGTTTTTCGTCGAACGGACAGCGCGCATGCAAGCCGATGAGCGATTGATAACGCGGATCGTTCGGATGTACCGCCAGTGCCGTATCGCCCGGAATAGTCTCGGGACGAGTGGTGGCGATGGGAATAAAAGTATTCGGTTTTTCGACGATTTCGTAGCGAAACGTCCAAAGAAAGCCCCTCGTCGGCTTCATGATGACTTCTTCGTCGCTGAGTGCCGTTTGGGATACGGGACACCAATTTACAAGCCGTTTCCCTTTGTAAATATACCCGCGTTCATACAGTTTTACGAACGCTTCCAAAACCCGACGTGAATAATCCGCATCCCGCGTGTAGGTTGCCCGCGACCAATCGCACGACACACCGAGTTGTTTCAGCTGGTCAAAAATAATGTTTCCGTGTTTTTCGCGCCACTGCTCGACGCGTTGCAAAAACGCTTCGCGCCCCAACTGATGCCGCGTGAGACCTTCTTCCTTTTTAAGTACCTTTTCGACTTTGCTCTGTGTCGCAATACCCGCATGATCCGTTCCGGGAAGCCACAAAACATCCTTTCCGCAAATGCGCGACCAACGGCACAACACGTCCTGAACCGTATTATTCAGCACATGCCCCATGTGCAAAATTCCCGTTACGTTGGGCGGCGGCATGAAAATCGTGAACGTCGTCCGACCGTCGTTTTTGGCTTCGAAACAGTGCATTTCCGACCATCGTCGGTTCCACTTTTTTTGAATGGCGGTCGGCAGGTAGGTTTTCTCCATAAACGCTGCTCCAATCCTGAAAAAAAATCCGTATGTTCGTCCAGTTTAAAGTTGCCAATTCCAAAGTTGTGTTTTGCAAAAATCCCGCGAAAAACGCTTTACCGAAAAATATGTCCGCGGCATAATGAAAATGTATGCGTTTCCCTTATGTTTTTGTCGTCGGCTTTTTCCTAATTTCGGGCGTTTTTATGAATGTTCCGCCTAGTACCGTCACGGCGACGCCTGCTCCGAAAATAGTTGAGGAAAACAATAGAGAAGCAGATAAGAAAACTTCGAAGCCTTCAAAGGAGATCGCCGACCCCGCGAATAAGGAAACAAGAGAAAACACTCAAACTTCGCCCGCCGATGCCGAAACGCAAAAAGAAAAGTCGGTGCAATCAAAAGAGATTATTGATCCCGCAAGCGAGAAAAAAGAAAGTGTTCAAAATTTGCCCGCCGAAAAACCGAAGGAATCTCCCGCATCGACCGTCGATTACGGCAAAATCATTGAACAACAACTGTCCGACTTTTTGGAGCGTGATTTACCTAAAAACATTGCGGCTTTGCCGTTGAAACCGATTGCAACGATTGCGATTTCCAATCTCCCGGACGGTTTGAAAAAAGCTTTTTTTGTCGGGGATAAAGTTTATCCGGGCTTTTCAACTCTGGCACAACTGTTTATCAGCGGTTATCTCGGCGGTGCAGATTGCCCCGGCGTCGATCCGAATGCACCGTGCTGTATTCTGTTATTCCCGCACGAGGAAACTATTGTTTCACCTTTGATTTGTTTTAAAGCAACGCCCGAAAGTTTGATTGTTAAAAATCTGCAATCCGAGGCAAACCGAAAGGGTGATTGGCAGTTGATTGCTCCGACAACGGTTACGGAAAAAACATACAACATTTGGATGGCGGCTCCGAAAAGTTTATTTTCGAAGTTCAAGGATTTTTCGATCGTTACGGAATTATTCGATCCGACGAAGGAACGCGTTCGTCATCTGTTTTCCGTTGAATTGGACGTTGAGAGTTTGAGTGCTTTTATGCCCCTGCCGGTGCTGAAATCGGCTTACGATACGTATATAAAGAAGGATTTTGAAAAAATCATTTACACCTTGGATGTTGATGAAAAAGGAAATCAATTACAAACGTCGTTGCGGCATCAGGTCAAACCGCAAACGCCGTGGTCTGTTTTTTGCAAAGCAATCAACGAGCGAAAGAAAACGTTCCGTTCGCTGAATTTTCCGTCGGAAGCCGATACCGAGAGTGTTTTTTGTTGGGATCCGTCAGCTTCAAAAAGCTTACTGAATGCTTTGTCGACATACGCAAAAGAAGCGGAATGGAAACGGGATCCGATTGCGTATCAGGTTTATCGATGGGGGCAGGTATTGTATCCGCTCCTGGAAACGTATTTGGATTTTGAGGAAACCGCTTCGACGGGAAACGTTCAGGGTTATCGTCTCGGAACAAAATGGTTTTATCTTGAGGAGACAAATGGGTCGATTACAGATGAGATTTTGATTCGTTTTTTGCGTCACTTTATCGAAAAATGTGCATACCAACTGAAAACGGCGTTCGAAGCGCATCTTTGGGGGAGCGAATTTATAGAGAGCGTCTGGTTTGCTGAAAAATTCCTGACACACAAAAAATACGGTACTGTTCACAGATACGTTTTTAAACTTAACAGACATTTTTTTAAAAATTTTGATATCCCTGAAGAGTTGGAACTTTTTTTCGGGTTAAACGAAGGGTATTTTTTATATTCGAATCATTTGGAAAAAATACAGTCGCTCCTTGGACAAATGAAAATGTTGTTGCCTTTTTCCTATTGTTCTTACTCCGATGTCGTTTCTTTGTCGCGCATATGGTTCGGAAGAATTTTTGGTGAAATTCCCTTGAAGCTTTCGGAAGAAGCAATTGAAACTTCCGTGAACACGAAACTTTCGCCCGAAACGTTTGTTACGACCGTCAATATTCCTTTATCACTTTTGGAAGCTACTGGAGCTCTTATTTTCGGAAACACGGGATCCGATAAATCGAAGGATAAATCGGAGAATACGAGAGAAACCGAAAAAACAAATAAAAGCAACGTAACAAACGGATCTTCAAGTGTTTCGGAACCGATACGTGCGCCCGAAGGCGTTCGAAACGTTTCGGATCCTGCAATCCCTGCTCAACCCGCCGCCGTTCGTTGAAATTATTTCGCAGTCATGGCTTTGCGACGAAACCGTTTCGGTGCGCTGGATATCGGTTCGCAAAGCATTACATTCTTATTAGGCGAGCGCGTCGGGGCTCAATTCGATCTTATCGGGTACGCGCAAGTACCATCCGCAGGTATTCAAAAGGGGCGCGTCGAAGACACAAAGGCATTGAGCGCGGTGCTTCGGGATTTATTTACGGATTTATCCAAACGCTTCGGAACGTTACCGCAGGATTTAACCCTTTCCCAAAGCGGTACGCATCTGCAAAGCACTTCCTTTGAAATGCTGTTGCCGTTTTCGGATTTTCGGCATCGCATCGAACAAAGCGATTTGGAACGTCTGCATCGGTTGGTTGCCGAAAAGGAATTGCCGCCCGAAATTGTTTCCTTGCATGTTTCACCGAAATTTTACACCGTCAACGGCATGCGCATCGATCAGCCGATCGGTAAAGAAGCGAACCAGATAACAGCTCACTGCGATTTGCTTTTCGGAAAAGCGCAACCGATCCGCGACCAACTTTATGCTGTTAATCAATTCGGTTTCAGCGTTCGGCATTTGGTTTTTTCGGCGATGGCATCTGCGCTTGCCGTTACGACGCCCGTTGAGCGCGAAAACGGTGTGTGCGTGATCGATATCGGCGCGCAAATGACGGATTACATTGTTTATAAACATCAAACCGTTATTTCGGCGGGAACTTTCCCCGTCGGCGGGCAAAATTTTACCCGCGATGTGTGTTCGGGCTTGCGCATTTTGAGCCAAGACGCGGAACACTTGAAGTGCGAATACGGCATTCCGAATTTAACTCCCGAAACGCCCGAGGAAATTTGGGTGGTCGGTGACCGTTCGATCGGCGATAAGGCGGTTAAAACCAAAAATCTTCATACCGTTTTGCAGGCGCGCGCGCGGGAATTATTCGGGTATATTTCAAAGTGCATCGGCGGCGAAGAAGAACTTTTGTCGGGCGTTGTTCTGACGGGCGGCGGTGCGTTGTTGAAAAACATCGAAAAAGTTGCCGCCGAAACTTTCCGATGCGACTGTTGCGTTCGCGGTTCCGTTGCACCCGTCAATGAAGTGTTAAAATCTCCGACGTACGCCACATGCCTCGGGCTGTTGCAATACGCCTTAAAGCCCGATCCGACGGCTCCGAAAACAACCGCAACTTCCGTGTGGAAACGAGTGTGCGATTGGTTTAAGGGATGATGTGCTTCGGTGCGCGAGAGATTATTCCGTAATGCACAATTTTCTTTATAAGAATTTTTTCCTATCTCTATAAGCTCATGGCGTGAAGTTCTTCGAGTACTGCAGTACGTGCTTTATGATATTTGCAAAAATCGACTTTTTTGTATTTTTGCGAACGTTAAAAGTTGTATTTGAATACGAAACGCACAAGAATAACGGCAGCCGTGGGAACTTTGCTTCGACCGCAAATAACAATTCATTTGGATGCCGTTCGCGAAAATTATGCAAGAATCCGAAAATATGCACCGAACGCCGAAATCTGCCCCGTCGTTAAATCGGACGCGTACGGATTGGGAGCCGTTGAAATCGTTCGCGCATTGATTGCCTGCGGTTGCCGTAATTTTTACGTTTCAACCGTACCCGAAGGGATTGAGTTGCGCGACAAATTTCCCGATATCCAAATCAATGTTTTGAACGGTCTTCAAAACGGTTCGCGGGAATTATTTCGAAATTATCAACTGACACCCGTAATTAACAGTTTGGAACAGCTGAAAAATTGGGAAAATTTGCTGTCGGAGGTTGAAACTTCCTGTATTCTGAATGTCGAGACGGGATTTAATCGCCTCGGGCTTCCTGAAAAAGATTGGGCGTTATGTACGTCGGAACGTTTAAAAAATGCGCGCGTCTCCGTCATCATGACGCATTTTTCGTGTGTTTCCGAAGCTCCGTCCGATGATGTCGAACGCAATCGCGTTATTGAGGAACAAAATCGCAGGCAGTGCGCCGCGTACGATCGCGCACTTCAACGGTTTCAACTTTCCGGAAGCGTTGCGTTGGATGCCTTTGTGCAAAATACGGAAAAACTTCCGATTGCACAAGTTCGTACCGGAGCAGCTTTGTACGGTATCAACGTATTTCCGGAAAAATTAAGTCTGCAACCGGTCATCACGCTGGAAGCGCCCGTTTTGCAGACGGAAACCATCCGAAAGGGCGAGCGTGTCGGTTACGGTGCCACATGGGAAGCGAAACGTGATACCGTCGTTGCGGTTTTGGGCATCGGTTACTCGCACGGACTTCCGCGCAGTTTAAGCAACTGCGGAACGGTGTGGTTCCAAAAAGGAACCCGCCGCTACCCTGCTCCGATCGTCGGACGTCTTTCCATGGGATTGGCTACCTGTGACGTAACGGATATTCTTTCCGAAGTGGTTTGGACGGGAAGTGCGATGATTTTGGACGAACATTATACCATCAACGAACTTTGTATGGACGCCGACCGTCTGGACAGCGAAATTTTATGCAATTTTAAACAGATGGATTGGCGGTATGTCGGTTAAATGACCACTCTGCAGAGACAACGAACAAAACCGCGCTGTCAGTTATTGCAGTTTTTCGGAAGCACTCTCATAAACTTTCCGCCAAACACCTCAAAAATCCTTTTTGGAGCGAGCGAAGAGGTTCGAACTCTCGACATCCACCTTGGGAAGGTGGCGCTCTACCGTCTGAGCTACGCTCGCCCAACCACTTCTATGCAACTGAAAAACCGAAAAAACGTCAACAGTGTTTTTTAACTTCAGACGTTAGGGTAAAAATTCCATTTTGCCCGAATGTTTCGAAAAATATGCCTTCGAAAACGCAATCCAAAGTTCCAAAGGAACGGCTTCGGCGCGTACGGTTTTCGGGAGATTTTGTTTTTCCAAAAAATGAAGAAAATCATCCGCAAAAGGTGCGTTACTTCCATTGCAGGCGCGTGCGATTTGTTGCCGACGATGCGTAAAAAGTTCGCGTATAAACTGCTTAAATTCTTTTGGGAAAAGACAGCCGTCGGTACGCTTTTGAATATGAAGCAGTACGGAATCGACCTTGGGTTGCGGATAAAAACATCGCTTGGAAACACCGCATTTTTGTTCCAACCGATACATTGCCTGTAAATAAATACCGATGGCACCGAAAGATTTGCAACCGCTTTCGGAAAACCAACGCTCGGCGGCTTCTTTCTGAACCAACAGCACCATCGTTTCCGGCAATCGCTGCAGTTCGAGAATTTTATCCAACCAAACACTCGCAATCGCGTACGGCAGGTTGGCAACAACTTTATAAGGCTGCACTAAATCAAAATTTCCGACGGGGAAATCGACCGCATCGGCTTGCAAAAGATCAATCGGAAAAGATTGCGCAACGTGCCTCGCAAGAATTGGATCTTTTTCGACGGCAAATACGCGCGCATCCGCTTTCGCCAAATCACCCGTCAACGTCCCGCAACCGGAACCGATTTCAATCACAACCTCCGAACGTTCAATTTGTGCCCACTGAACCGACCGCTCCACGACCCGCGGGTCGACCAAAAAATTTTGTCCCAACTTGCGCTTGGGACAAACACCCAACCTTCGCAGGATTTCCCGTGTCTCCGAAAGCGAAAACGCCATCGAAACAATTCGACTTATAAAAAGTCGTGCTTCTGGCGCAACATATTGTTAAACGCGGCAACTTTCTTCTTGCGACGACGTTTTTCGCTGGGTGCCTCGAAATAGCGTTTGTCCTTCGCATCGCGCAGGATATTTTCATAAATCAACTTGCGCTTTAACCGACGCAACGCCTTTTCGACGGTTTCACCTTTGCGAACTTTAACATCAACGGGCATGCCAATTTCTCCTGATGCCTTTATGAAACACGTCCGGCATGGTACCGTCAAGCGTTTTTGCGGATTTTCCCGCAATTAAGCCGCTTTTATTTCGAAAATATCTTGCGATGGACGTGCGTCGGAGTACACTGAAGAAAAGTGATGCAATCGACCCTCGGTGAACGTTTGCAACAGGCGCGACAACAGTCAGGTTGGTCACTGGAGGATGTTTCGGAGAAATTGAACATTTCCAAGGAAATTTTGGCGGGTTTTGAGGCGGGCGAGTTTTCCGTTAAATTGCCGGAAATTTACGCGCGCGGCTTTTTTATTGCTTACGTTAAACTTCTAAACCTGAATACATCGGCACTTTTGGCGGAGTATGAAACATTAACGGGCACTTCCAAAAAAGCGGTCTTTCCGTCTTTAGGGCGTTTGCAATTTGAAACAGGAGAAGAAACGGTGCAGGAAGATACTCAAGCCTTGCCCGAAGCGCCGACGCATCCGTCGAAACGTTTAAAGGTCGATTTTCGCGCCGTTTTTCGTCATAAGTATTTTGTATCCGTTGCCATTGCCGGCGCGATATTGTTGCTCTTATTCGGTTGTCGGTCCCGTAAAAAAACGCCGTCGATTGATACGGAGGCAACGTCATTGGTGGTCAATGAAGTGGAAATCATTCCCGCACTGACGGAAGAAAGTACGACTGTTGTGACACGAACCGAACCCTCAATGTTCCTTACGCAGGGAGGGGGCATCGGTATTTCGGATAAAGCGGTCGACGACGGCTCGCGCGGATTAGTCGCCGATGATTTACAAACAACAACCGCTCGTGTCTTATCGAAGTCGGAAACGGATATGCCAATGGGTGTGATTTCTTCCGAAACCGTCACGCTGGTCGCTTCGGCTCCCGTTCAGGTGTTTGTACGTACCGAACGGGATAAAAAGCGCGTGTTTTTCGGAACGCTCGAAGCGGGCGCGCGACAACCGGTTCCGAAAGAAGCGGCACTGCAGGTTTCCTTTTCCGAAGGCGGGAACTTGGTTATTGAGCGTTCGGACGGTACCGCCATTCGCCCTCAAACGTCCGGGCGCGGTTGGATTCGCATTCCATGAAAATTGCAGATACCTTTATTCGTCTGAAACAGGTCGTCATGACCTCGTCGGGAACCTGTCTCTTCTTGGGAAATGAGCAAAAGACGTTTATTATCTACGTCGATCCCGTTATGGGGGAGCAAATCCGCTTTGCGTCTTCGAAACAAGCCCCGTCACGCCCGTTGACATTTGACTTCATGCGCTACCTGCTGTTCGGATTGGATATTTCCGTACGGCATATCGTCCTTTACCGTGCCGAAAAAGAAACTTTTTTCGCAAAGATTATTTGTCAACAATCGTGCGGTTCCCTGACGCATCTCACGGAATTGGACGTTCGCCCCAGCGACGCCATCCTCCTGAGTCTGGCAACCGGCAAACCGATCGCGATTGACGGCGGTTTGTTTCAATCTTTGTCGGATGCGGGCGATTTGTTGGAGAATTTTTTGAAGATGAAGGAATAGCGGAAGATTTTAGTTTTAAAAAGTGTTCCTAAAGTTTGTCTACGGAGTTTGAAACCTCAGTTTTTTTGTGTGCGACTCGCCTGAAAAAATGCCTGTGTGATTTGCGGTTTTTCAGAACGTAAAAAATAAAAATTCCTTAATTTCTTCAAAAAATACCGTAATTTTAGTGAAACTTCCTAAACAACAGCGCGCTGTTTTGACCGCCAAAGCCCAGATTATCGGAAATCGCAACTTCAACATTGCGTTCAACGGCTTTGTTTGGAGTATAATTTAAATCGCACTCGGGGTCGGGATGTTCGTAATTGATCGTCGGCGGAATAGTGCCCGTCTCTAAGGTTTTGACGGTTGCGACAGCTTCAACCGCGCCTGCCGCGCCGAGCAAGTGTCCCAGCATCGATTTAATGGAACTGATATTTAACGCTTTCGCATGTTCGCCGAAAACCGCTTTGATTGCCTGCGTTTCCAATAAATCGTTGTAGTGCGTTGATGTACCGTGAGCATTGATGTAATCAACCGCATCGATGGGAGTTTTTGATTTTTCCAACAGTGCCCTGAAGCACGAAATCAAAGCCCTTCCAGACGGTTCGGGACGCGTAATATGGAAGGCATCGCAGGAAGCCGCATAACCTGCCAGTTCGCAATAGATGTGTGCGCCGCGTTTCTGCGCATGTTCCAGCGTTTCCAATACCAAAATACCTGCCCCCTCCCCCATCACGAAGCCGTCGCGTTGCGCATCAAACGGTCGGCTCGCTTTTTCGGGGCAATCGTTAAAATGTGTACTCAGAGCCTTCATGGAGCAAAAGCCCGAAAACGCTAATATCTGTACTGCCGCTTCCGCACCGCCCGCAACCATGACATCTGCATCGCCGCATTGCAGGCAACGGTATGCTTCTCCGATGGCGTGCGAACCGGACGAACAGGCACTGACGATACCGAAACTCGGTCCTCGCATGCCAAGCGCAATTGCGACCGTTCCCGAAGCCATATTGCAGATAATGGACGGGATCATGAACGGCGAAATATACCTGGGACCCTTGGAAAAAAGTTTAAACGATTGTTCCTGGATGTTTTGCATGCCGCCGATGCCGGTGCCAATCAACACGCCGCAACGTTCCGATTCGGCATCCGAAATCGATAAATTCGCATCTTTAACCGCCATTTTAGCGGCGGCAACCGCGTATTGAATATAAGGATCGGTGCGGTTGATTTCCTTCGCGTCCATATACGGCGACGGATCGAAGCCGATAACCTCCGAAGCCACCTTGCACGGTAGATCGGACGCGTCAAAGTGCGATACGGTTCGTATTCCCGAGCGACCTGCAATCAGCGCCGACCAGAACGCTTCGACGTTATGTCCCAGGGCATTTACCGTTCCTAAGCCGGTAATAACAACACGACGGTCGTTCATATCACTAAAAATAACGGTTTCCGATCAGATTAAACCGACAAGTCAATCATAAATCGCAGAGCGTATGTTTCCGAAACCGATCCGCGATATATGTACATTCGCCAACAAAAGTCACAGGGAAATTAAAGCAAATTACGAACTTTTCCTTCAGAAACACACCCACAACTCCCGTAGCCGCTTCCACAGGTGTTTCCCGTCGAAAAATCGTCTTGAACCGTTCAAGCTTTAAGCGATCTTTCCGTCGTTTTCGATGTACTTAATGACGCTGCCGACGGTTGTCAGCTGTTCGGCATCTTTTTCGGAAATTTCGCCGTTGATTTTTTCTTTAAAAACTTCTTCCAACTTCATTATCAATTCCACCTGATCCAAAGAATCCGCACCCAAATCATCCTTGAAAGAAGCTTCATCCGTCACCTGCTCCGGCTTAACGCCGAGAACTTCAACGATGACATTTTGGACTTGCTCCCGAACACTCAGAACAGGCGCATTTCTTGATGTATTTTCTGTCATAAGATCCGTTAAATTTTACACTTCTACGATAAAGGTTTTTTTCGGGAAGGCAAGCCGTTTTCGCTACATGTACAAACCGCCGTTCAGGTGCAGCACCTGTCCCGTTATGTAGGAAGCCTCGTCGGAAGCCAAAAAGACCGCGGCGTTGGCGACGTCTTCCGCCGTTCCCAAACGTTTCGACGGAATCATCTTCTTAACCTGCTCCAACGTCTCCGCGCCGAGACTTTGCGCCATTTGGGTATCGACAAACCCGGGCGCAATTGCATTGACCGTAACCGCGCGCCCCGCCAGTTCCTTCGCCAGGGATTTCGTAAAGCCGAGCAAACCGCCTTTTGCCGCCGCATAATTTGTTTGCCCCGCATTTCCCATCACGCCCGAAACCGACGCCATATTAATAACGCGTCCCCAACGGTTCCGCGCCATAAACGGTACAAACTGCTTACAAATATAAAAAGCACTGAACAAATCCGTGAAGAGCACCTGTTCCCAATCGTCATCGCTCATTTTGATGAACAATTTATCGCGAATAATGCCCGCATTATTCACCAGGATATCGACTTTCGGATAGCGTTCCAAAAGCGTTTGGCAAACTTCCGCGATATTTGCCTTGTCGGAAACATCCATCGGAAACGCATCCGCTTGACCGCCCGAAGAGCGAATTTCATCGGCAACCGATTGGCAATTTTCCGGATTACGGCTGACGCACAAGACCGTCGCGCCCTCCTTTGCGAAGGATTCCGCGATTGCTTTCCCAATGCCGCGCCCGGCACCCGTTATAACCGCCGTATGTCCTTCCAGCCACCCCATACCCGCTTTCTAAAGGCTTATTTTTTTAAATGCAAGGATATAAATCGGTATGCTTCCAAAAGAACCAAGGGCATATAACAATTCCGCTTTTTACCGCCTCCGCCTATTTGTAGTGGCTCCAACAACGCGCAAAAGAAACAATTCCGTCCTCAACAATGTAGACAAGACGGTGCTGTTCGTTAATCCTTCGCGAGTAGGTATTACGGTAGCCTTTTAATTTTTCGTAAGGAGGTGGCGTTTGAAAGGGATTTTTGCTCACGATTTCGATTAGCCGTTTTATCTTCGGGAAAATATGCGTATTTTTGGCTTTTTCAATATCCTGCAAAAAACGCTTTTTGAAGATTGTTTTCATATCCCGAGTGCATTGAAAAGTTCCTCGGTCGTTTCGTAAGGCTTTAATTTGCCGCTTTTGACTTCTCGGATGGCTTCTTTTGCTTCATGTATGCTTTCATCCAATTCCTCCATGGAATACGGTTCGACTTCTTCCTCTCCTTCCTCTATTCCTCCCGTGTCTTTTGCGCGCATCCATTCCAAACTCATTGCTGCGTATCGATCCGTCGAAACGCCAGCGTGTTCCGCGCATTCCTCAAGATATTGATACAATTCCGGACGCAACCCGACCGTTAAATGCTTTAATTCCATATACCGCGATTTATCCGTATTCTTGCCTGTTTCGGCATTTTTGTCAATGAACGGACAGGAATGTAAGCGGCGTACTTTGAATAGGAAACAGTCCTCAATATGGATAAGAGGGAAAGTGCTATCGTACGTGCTTTGAAATACGTGCTCCGAGGTCTCAGCTGCGTCCCTTTTATTTTTTATTGCGAGATGTGGTCTGGTTTTAGGTATTCCGGCGACAAAAGAAAAAGGGAAGAAATATGCAATGAAAGCCCGATGTTGCTTCCGTTATACACGCG
>DEWA01000006.1 GCA_002363035.1 Verrucomicrobia bacterium UBA3222 | reverse complement strand
AATCTTATAAAATCATCTTACGGAATTACAAATCCTACAATCACACCAATATCCCTATCTTTTCCATCTCACTCCTCCACCAATCCCCCCGTCAATTCATAATTCGAATACACCGCCTTCACGTCTTCGATGTCTTCCAAACGTTCGGTTAATTTATCGAGCTTCTCCGCCGTTTCTTTATCGTTCACAGGAACTGTGTTGAGCGGCAGATATACCAATTCGGCGGCATCCGGTTCAAGTTTCGCTTCTTCGAAGGTTTTTGAAAGCGTATAAAAGTCCGTCACGGCGCAGGTCACTTCGTAATGATCTTCTTCGGTAACAATATCCTCCGCGCCCGCTTCCAGAGCCAATTCCATCAATTTTTCTTCATCGATTTTGTCTTTTGCAATGAGAAATTGCCCTTTGCGCTGAAACGTGAACGCCAATGCGCCCGAAGCTGCCAAATTGCCGCCGCACTTGGCAAAAGCGTTGCGCACGTCCGAAACCGCGCGGTTCTTGTTGTCGGTCGTGACTTCGACCATAAAACCGACACCGTTCGGGCCGTAGCCTTCGTAGGTCAATTCTTCGATTTGCGCACCTTCGATTTCACCGGTTCCCTTCTTAATCGCGCGCTGAATGTTCTCGTTCGGCATATTAGCGGCTTTTGCCTTCGCCAAAACGGTACGCAATTGCGGATTAAAATCCGGATTGCCGCCGCCCGCTTTCACGGCGAGCGTAATTTCCTTACCGATGAGGCTAAATGTCTTGCCGCGCTTCGCATCCGTGGCGGCTTTGGCGTGTTTAATGGTCTTCCATTTGCTGTGTCCGGACATAACTTAAACTTTCTGTTGTTGCAACGTCGTTGAACCCTGTCGATACGTCAGTTTGTTCTGAACGATGGTGAACAAATTCTGCACCGTCCAGTAGAGCACCAACGCCGCCGGGAAATTGTAACAAAAGAACAGAAAAATGAACGGCATCAGCATAAAAATCTTCTGCTGCGCACTGTCCGTTGACGGCATCGGCGTGACCTTCATCTGCACCACCATCGTCACCCCCATCAACAGCGGCATAATGTTGATCGGAAAAGAGCCCAAATAACCGACGGTATCCGGCATCGACAAATCTCTAACCCACAAAAACGGCTGGAAGCGGATTTCGGACGCCGAACGCAACATATAATACAAACCGATGAAAATCGGAATTTGGATAACCGCCGGCAGGCAACCGGACGCCGGATTGATGCGATTTTCCTTAAAAAGTTTCATGGTTTCCGTCTGTAATTTCTGCGGATTGTCTTTGTATTTCTCGCGCAAAATTTTTAAAGGTTCCTGAATGGTCGCCATTTTTTTCGAAGAACGCAACTGCATTTGCGTGACCGGCCACATCAGCAGTTTAATAATAACCGTCAAAATCAAAATCGTCCAACCCCAATTATGAATGACCGAATGAATACCGTGCATGGTCATGAGGAGAACCTTGCTGACGGCGCCGAAAAAACCGAACTGCATCAGCTCGTCCTGCCGTTGTCCCATATGCTCCAACAGCAGGTAGTCCTTCGGACCGACATAGTATGTTGCGCCCAAAACCGTCGACGGTTGTGTCAACTCGAACTTCAAAAAACCCTGCATCAATGAACGTTCGCCTTGTTTTGACGGAAACGAAAAACAACCGACCGCCGGCGTTTTCGGCGTCAGAATTGCCGTAAAAAACTGATCTTTCAGCGCACCCCACGCACAGGACATGTTCGCCTCAATGTACGGATGCGCCTCGTGCCCGCCCAGCCCCAAAAAGCCGTTGCTCGTCTCAAAATCCGCCAAACGCTTACAATCCATACCCTTGCCGTCGTAAGCGCAAAAATTCAAATGCTCGCGATACTTGTCGCCCGGCATCTCCGGCATGGAACCTAAAAAGACCCACAGGGAACGCTTGTCGGCAACCGTTTTGCTCTCGATGTTCTGCGGTTGCGTTACCGAAATTTCCGTTTGAATCGCGTAAGGATTTTTATTTTTCGACGACGGCAATTGATAACCGCGAACAATGTTCGTACCGTCCTCCAAAACCGCACGGAACTGAATTACATCCTCCGTTTGGCGCGTCACATCGAAGTTTTGCGTCAGAGTTTTCTCCTTATTCCAACCCAACGTCAATGCCGGCAATCCGACCGTATCGTTGAAACAATACGGCTCTGTTCCGCCCCGGGTCGCGGAAAACTTTTTCAATTCAACCGTACGAATACCGCCGCCGACCGTCGTAAAAGTCACTCTGACGGCATCATTTTCCAAGACAATCAGCCGTTCGTCGGTCGGTTTGAAAATCAGCAGTTGAAATTCGGAACCGTTTGAAAGTTCCGACGACATCGGAACGACATCGGATTTCGGCTGTAACCCTTCCACATTCGCCACCTCTTCATCCGCCGCCTGCGATTGTCTTAAAATCGCCTGTTGTTGCAACTGTTTCCCCTGGTAAATGAACAGCGAGAACGCGCCGAACAGACACGACAGACCGAAAATGAGATTTTTTTTATCCATTCAAAAACCCTAAGGCACGGGATCCCAACCGCCGCGACCCCACGGCTGGCAACGCAACAAACGCTTTGCAATCAAAAAGCACGCCGTCGGTAGATGGTATTTCCCTAAACACCCCAGCGCGTATTCGGAACAGGTCGGACGGAAACGGCATTCGCATTGCAGACCAAAGGTAATTCTCAATGCATACTGCAACGGCGACAGAAATTTTTTATACATCTGTACCGCAATACACAGCCAAAACGTCAAAAATCGCTCCGCAAAACGCAATGCGAACATCGAAGGCACCTTAACCCAACGCCAAATATCCGACGACCGATATGCAACCGCCCCGTTTTTCATGTACATCCGATTTTTCAGTGTATATCTCGCGTTTTCAACCCCATTACGAAAGCAAAACCAACCGTCGTTCCTCAAGATACAACATCACACCCTGGCGAACTCGTGCCATACACATCACACTCGAAGCAATAAATCGCGGAAGTTTTCGCATACAACGGCACTTTCTTGCACATCCGAACATCCAACAACCGCGCCCGTTTCAGCCCGCCTGCTTCGATACCGCCTCCGAACGCGCGCGCTTCCGAATATCTTCCCCGAGAAGTTTTCGAAGTTTCTCAAGTCCTTCCTTTACATGTATCTGCAATTCCGCAAAAGACCACCGTGCCGCCTGCGGTTGCGTCGCAACCCATACCACGTCACACGGCACGAGAAGGGTCTTCAGCTCCTCGAAAAACGTACGCATGCGCCGCTTAAAGCGATTGCGAACGACTGCCGAACCGATTTTGCGCGAAGCTACAACCCCCATGCGATGCATTTCGGAAGCAAACGGTCGACCGTACACCACAAGCCCCTGCAAACGAACTTTCACACCGTCGCGATACAACGCACGAAAATCATTATTTCTCCGCAGTCGTTGCTCCCGTTTCACACATTTTTATACCTGCGTCAACTTGCGGCGACCTTTGCGACGACGCGCATTGATCACGGAACGACCGCCTTTGGTCGCCATCCGCGCCCGAAATCCGCACATGCGCACGCGTTTCAACTTCGATGGATGATACGTTGGTTGCATAGTAGCTTCACTGTCAAAAAAAATCGGCGTTTACGCAAGCTCAATTTCGAACTTTAACCGTCCGTCTCCTTTTTTATTCGCAATCATACCGCATACCGCCTGCGACAAAAAGGAAAGCGATCTCAAAAGAAGAGAGGAAGGAAAAGAAAGAAAGAAAGAAAGAAAGGCAAATAGGCAGGAAGAATACCCGTGAAACCGAACAACAGCGCGAATGCACCTCTCAAAGTAACCGTGCAACGAAGCACTCCGCTTTCGAACGACCGCCGCGGCGCATCTTTTCACGCTTCCAAAGCAACTTTGGACTTACCGCAAAGCCTACATCTGCTTCACCAGCCAGTTTTGCAGACCGATTTTTGCAATCAATTCCGACTGCAATGCCGTCCAATTCAAATCTTCCTCTTCGTCCTTCAGGTAGGCTTTCAACAGATCTGCCGTTGTCAGGTCATCCGAAAGTTTTTGGATGTCCCGACGCAACATCTCAATGCCCTCTTCGGATACTTTTTTCTCCGATTGCAGATAGGCTTCGACGTCATCGCAAACAGGTACTGCTTGCGTCGCTTCAACGGTCAAAGAACCGCCCAAATCCAAAATCCGATCGAGCATTTTATCGACCCAACCGGCTTCCTCGACGGCGTGTTCCGCGTACTTTTCGCCCAACTTTTCAAAACCCTGCGCCGCAAACACCTTTCCCTGAACTTTATGCGCAAACGCCTGCGCATTCAGACCGTTCGCATAATACGTTAAGACTTTGACGGACAATTCTTTATCCATGCCCTGAAACCATAAAAAAACGTCGCCCGTTGCAAGCCGCAAAACACATTTTCCGCGACTGCTTCTGGCGGAAATCAAATATCCGAAAATAAATTCCGAAAATTCGTAAAAATAAAGGGACTGCTCTTTTATAGTCTTTCACCGAGGCAACGTACTCCGGGAGAAGAAGCGGGGAACGGAGGCAGAGGAGTTGCAATAGAAACAAAAAGCGGTTCGCATGGTTAAAACAACTCTGCAATATACCAAAGCATACGCGGCGTTTTCGGTTCAGCGGTGTGTTATTCGGATCGATATTGTTTTAAAAACACCAAAATACTGAAAAGAACACGCTCCCAACGTAGGAGACAAGGGCAAAAAAATTTCCAAAGATTGCCCCTCAAACAACGGATGCGGTTAAAAACAATCAACCTCTTTTACGCTCCCCGTTTAACCGAAAGTCCAACGCTCCGATAAAAACCGTCCTAAGCCGCTTTTGTCTTGGTTGAAGCCGCCTGCGTATCGTAGAGTTTTTTTAAAATATACCGCGGACGTCCCTGGGCGATTTGATAGGTTCTCCCGACGTATTCGCCGATGAGCCCGATGCCGACGATGGCGACGCTGACCATGAAGAACAAAATCGCAAACAGCGTAAAAACGCCTTCCGCTTCGGGTCCGATGAACAAGCGTCGCCCGAGCATATATAAAACCAGCAGAAAACTTCCGCCCGCCAGCGCGAACCCGAACAGCGTAAAAACCTGCAACGGCACCAGCGAAAAGCCCGTCATCAAATCGAAGTGCGTGCGCAGCAAATAATACAGTCCGTATTTGGTTTTGCCTTGAAAGCGCGGCGCATGTTGCATACCGATTTCCGTGTAACGCGCGGCGAATTTGTACGCCAACGCCGGGATAAACGCCGTGTAATCGCCGCAGTGCACAATCGCATCGACAATCGACCGCTTATACGCGCGCAACATGCACCCTTGATCGGTCATGCGAATATCGGTAATTTTTCCTCGAAACTTATTGTCCAACTTCGATGCCCAATCGCGCCATTTGGCATCGCGACGCTTCCCGAGCCGCCAACTGCCGACGTAATCGTACCCTTCGTCGATTTTTTCCAATAACTTCGGGATCTCCTCGGGCGGATTTTGCAAATCGGCATCCATGGAAATCACCCATTCGCCGCGTACGTGCTCAAAGCCCGCCCAAAGCGCGTTGTGGTGCCCGAAATTGCCGTTAAAATCCAAAATTCGGAAAATCCGCGGATATTGCTTTTGCCATTGCAACAGTTTCGCCAACGTCCCGTCGCGGCTTCCGTCATTGACGGCAACAATTTCAAACGTGCGCTTCGACGTCTCCAAAACTTTTATCAGACGCGTACATAACTCGTCCACGTTCGGTTCCTCGTTGTACATCGGAATGACGATCGACAGCTGCGGAACATCCGTCTGTGCCGATACAGATGCCTCATCGGTCGGAACGGAAGACTTTAAAACATCGGTCGGATGGGTATTCACGGACAATTACAATATAACGTAAAACATTCGTTCTTCGTCAACGGATAAAAACCGTACTCGCGCATCCGTCCTTCAAATTCGGGAATGCAGATATTTTTCACAATCGCGTAACAGCTTTTTTTCTCCTTCCAACGCGCCTGAAACGCTTCCCATCGCAGATAGCGGTCACAACCTTGAATTTTGATGCCGAGCGTGTGCTCCGGTTCAAAGTACTCCAATGTACCGATGTTTTGGTTCAGATAAAACGGAACATCGTGAAAGTAGCCGTACAAACCGAAAACCTCAACCTGCTCCGCTTCCCGTTGACGTATCACGCGACACAACGATTGCGCATTCCACCGCTGAAACGACGGCATCAACTTCGGAAACAACAGGTACAGCCAAACGGTCGTCGTCAACAATCCGCCGAATGCCCTTTGTACGTAACGCTCGTTCGACCTTCGGAAGCTTTTTATCAACCAAAACAGCGCGCCCACGGAACCGACGATCAAAATTCCTTCAAAAACCCATGCCAAATCCATCGGTATCGGCACCAAAGCGCGCTTTTTGACAATCGACGGACCGACAACGGCGGTTGCGAGAAATGCAAGTGCCCACAAAAGACATTCCAAACGCAAATTTTTTACATTCGTTTTCTCCCAGCCGACCGCCATCAGCAGGCAGGCGGCGGGAACGGCGGGCAAAATATAGGGAATGAGTTGCGAATGGGAGCAGGAAAAGAAACCGACGACACCGAACATCCACAGGAACGCAAAAAGCACGATTTGCCGTTCGCGATCGCGGGTTCCGAAAAACGTGTTTTTCGTTAAACGCGGCAGAAAAAACGTCCACGGCATCAATCCGCACAGAAACGCGGTCGGCAGAAAATACCACGGCTTTCCGCGCAGGTGAGTATCCGTCAAATAACGCTCAAAATGCTCGTGCCAAAAATAAAAATTAAAAAAACATTCATATTTTCGTTGTACCGCAACGTGCCACGGAACCGCGATCACCAGGAACAAGAGCGTTCCGCGAAATAAACACGCGCGGTTGAGTTTTCGCCAATGCCCCGTGAACAACAACCACGGAAAGCCGATTAATGCGGGGAACACCAACCCAATCAACCCCTTGGTCAGCACCGTCAGCGCCATGAAGAGGTACGCACCGTAAAAACAATACTTCGCGCACGTTTCGTTTTCTTCCAAAAAACCCCATGCGAACAGCAACAGCGTAGTCGTAAGGAAAAACGTCAGAAAATTATCCAGCGTCAGTACTTGTGATAATCCGAACGGCAAACCCGACGTACCGTACAAAATCACTGCGCATAAACCGACTTTTTTCGGCAAAAAACGTCGGCAAAAGCCGTACAAAACCAAGCACGTCAGCAACGTCGCAAGAGCATTAAAGAAGCGCGCCCCGAACAACGTAACGCCGAAGATTTTTTCCCCGAGTGCCGTCAGCCAGTAACCGAGCGGCGGCTTTTCGAAGTAAATCAGACCGTTTAAATGCGGCACGATCCATTCGTTCGTGCGTAATATCTCCGCTCCGATACTCGCATAACGCCCTTCGTCGGGATTGGCAAGCGGTCGCGTCCCGATATGCGCCAGGTACAGCAACGCCAAACCGAAAAATGTCGCAATCACTTTCATGCAACCGGCTCCGACACGCAATTTTTAAACCCCAATCGAAAATTGCATGCCCGATCGAAAAAAAGCTTCAAAGGGGGTTCCTTGAACAGAACAGAACAGAACAGAACAGAACAGAACAGAACACCCGCGCACATTCCACTCCCCTCTCCGTAACCATTTCGAATGAAATCTACCTGTTCCCTCCTCCTCTTCAATCATTCGGGTCGACAATATGCAATTCAAAACCTTTTTCGACCGCCAACGGTTCCAGCATTTTCCTCAATAATTCCGTCGAATTGCACTCGCGGCTGATGTGCACCAAATACACAAATTTCAATGTCGGAGGCGCGCTTTGCAAAAATTTATACACATCGCCGTTCGACAAATGTCCCGTTTCGCCGGCAACGCGCTCCTTCAAATACTGCGGTCGATGCGGATGCTTCCACAGCAATTCCTCATCGTGATTGGCTTCCAGCACCAACGCATCGGCTTGGGACAGATACTCGGTAATCTTCGGCGTTAATCGCCCGATGTCCGTTGCCCACGCCAGGCAGGCTTCTTCGGAACGGAACAGAAAGCCGACGGGATCTGCCGCGTCGTGCGGGATTGAAAAGCTTTGCACCGAAAAATTCCCGAACGTCAACGTATCGCCCGTTTCGAAGGTATTCCACGGATCGACAAACGGTTGAGACGTAATTTCATAACGTTCTTCGATGGCTTGTGCGGTTTTGGAATTGGCAAAAAAACGTATTTTCGAAAACTTCGACAAAGCCTTCAGCCCCGCCGCATGATCCTGATGTTCGTGCGTGAGAAAAACACCTTCGATATCCGACAATGTCAACCCGTACCGCGCCAACCGTTCTTTCAGCTGTTTTCCCGAGAACCCGGCATCGATCAGGTAATAAGAACCGTCAACGGTCAACAATCCGCAGTTACCCTTACTGCTGCTGCCGAGAATATCAATTTTTAAGCTCACGAGGTAAAAGGTGAGCGATTTCTACCCGCTTCACCCTCTTAAGAAAGCCTACCTGCCGCGAACCTTTTTTTCAAGGTTCAATCGCAACCGTTGACCGCCTGCGTTCAAAAAAAACGAAAACTGCCTACACCGATTTCCTCAGGGAAATACCAATAAACCTCACCTGCCAAGCCCTTTATGCGTTTCGAAGTACCGCACCAAAAAGGCGCACCGCCTCAATCCCTCTCCGGGAACATCGGCATCTCCTCTTTTAAAAAAGGTCGTAGGGACCTGTATCCCGCTTTTTTTGTGTACCGTCATCACTCCATTCAACCATCCGTTCGCTCGCATCGGGTTGCCATTCTAATGTCTCATCCGGTTTTGGTATGTAAAACAACGCTCCGTCGCCGCAAATCTCATCAACGGGCACCTTCGCTATTTCCTTCAAAACATCATTACCGTACTCATCTTTCTCCCTCGTTATCTCTCTCGCCAATTCTTTCCACAATCGGATAGGCTTGTTCAACTCTTTAAGGTTCGAAGGATTTTTTTCACGCAAATAAAGCCAAAAACGGTGAATTTTCTCTCCTTTTCGTTCGGCATCCGAAAACAGTTTGAAGCACATCTCGTGCGGATTACACCCGAAACGATTTTCTCCCGATAAAATGGCAGGCAGATACTCACTGTAGGTCTGAACCTCAAACCAATTCCCGACGGGAAAAACATAATCCACCAACCTACATGTGCTCCGTTCCGGCGCCCCGTTCTCATCCCCAAAATACGGCCAAATGCCGTAGTAATCCTTATACCCGGTAAGACCATTTACAACGCGCCACGCCTGCGTCGCAGGCGTACTCTCTTCCTGCCACACACGAAACCAGTTACAAAAAGCCAACGAAGCACTGCCAATGATCGCCATGACCGTCAGGCTCAACATGACGCCAATAAGCGTAAAACCGCCGCTTTTGCGATTTACAACCGAATTTCCTTTCATACCACGCCTCATCCGTGAGTTTTCCATGCTTTCAGTGAAATTGAAAGGTTTAATTTTCTCAAGATTTTATTTTAAGTTGAAATTTTTTCATAAAAATACGCCGACCGATCGCGCAACAAAGGAAAATAATCAGAACGGAATGATTCGTTCACACCCGACGCGCAGTGCGGGCAATACGGTAAAAATCCTTTAAACGGCAATCTTTTACCTCAAAAACACCTGCGCGAGCACATGCAAACACAGGCAGGTTGCAGCGGCGGCGGCAACATCGTCTATGACCACGCCCTGCCCGCCGGGAAGTTCCTGCAACTTTTTAATACCGAACGGTTTTAAAATATCGAACAGGCGAAACAACAGAAATCCGATTAACATAAACCACCAAACGGGATAACGGTGCATGTATGGCTGTAATCCGAGGAAACAAATCGGCATCGCGACCATTTCGTCGATAATCACGCACGACGGATCTTTTTCGCCCAACACCCGCTCGGCTTGGGTACAAATACCGATCGCCGTCTGAACGGTCAGAAAACAGAGCAAAAGGTAAAAGAACGGCGACAAATCGTGAAACAACAGCGTGTACCAAATCAAACCGACGAAACTGCCGTTGGTTCCCGGCAGCTTTCCCCAATAACCGATGCGCCCGAGCGTGGCGATCTTTGTGCTGATTTGCGGTGGGAACCCGCTTCCGAAAAACAAAATCATTGAAACAAATCTTTATTTTTTAGTAAATCCTTATTCAGAAACGACGTGTCGCCGCACAGCGCCTTCATGAAGTCCTTCGCCTGCGACATATCCATTTTGTTCAAACGACGCGCCGTTTTCTTCAGCTGTTGAAACTGCTTAAGGAGCTTATTGAACTCGGCAATCGTCGAACCGGCTCCCTTCACGATGCGCGCCCGTCGGTGCGGGGAAAGCACCAAATTCGGCTGTTGCCGCTCCTGCCGCGTCATCGACAACACCAGGGCTTCGTGACGTTTGACGGTTTCCGCCATGTCGTCCTTCATTTGAAACATCGATGTATTCGGCAACAAACGCGCCAGTCGGTTCGGGTTCAACTGTTGTGTTTTGCGCAGCTGCACGAGGAAATCCTCAAAATTAAAGTCCCCCTTGAGCAGCTTTTCCGCCAGGCTTCCCTCCGTACCGACTTCAAACGCCGCCTGCGCTTTTTCGACGAACGACACAATATCACCCATGCCGAGGATACGGCTCGCCATGCGCTCGGGATGAAAAACTTCGAAATCCTCGCTTTTTTCGCCGATGCCGGAAAATTTAATCGGTACATTCACGACGCGCTTCATCGACAACGCCGCACCGCCCTTGGCATCACCGTCCAGTTTTGTCAGTACCGCACCCGTCAGTCCCAAAGCCTCATGGAACGCTTTCGACACCCGAACACCCTCCTGCCCCAGCGCGCTGTCGACGACAAGCAACACTTCCTGCGGACGGACGATTTCCTTTAACCGACGAACTTCATCCATCAGGGCTTCGTCGATCTGCAAACGCCCGGCGGTATCGAAAATCACGACCGACGCTTGCAATTTTTTGGCATCAACAAGCGCTTTTTCGGCAATTTCCTTCACGGGGATTAAACCGTAATTTAACACGGGAACATCGATCGCTTTCCCTAAAATCTCCAACTGCTCCATCGCCGCCGGTCGGTGCACATCGCAGGCCACCAGCACGGGACGCTCGTTTTTTTTCTTCAAATACAACGCCAATTTCGCCGCGGTGGTCGTTTTCCCCGAACCCTGCAACCCGACCAACAGGATATTCAACGGACGTTGCGCGTTTAAGGCACTCCGTTCGTCGCCCAAAATATCGACCAAACGGTCATGAACGATTTTGACAACCTGCTGCCCCGGTTGGACGTTTTTGAAAACCGCTTGTCCGACGCATTCGCGCTTAATGTCATCGATGAACGTTTCGACAACCTCAAACGCCACGTCCGACGCCAGCAACGCGCGCCGAATATCCCCGAGTGCCTCACCGATGTTGGCTTCCGTCAGGTTTTTCTTCTTCGACAAAACCGAAAAAATCTTCGAAAAACGATCCGTCAGTGCCTCGAACATAGTTTCAGGGTAAATATGATTTTTGACCAACGGAAGTTTAAAATCAAACGAGGAACATAACGCATGGGCAAAATTTTCAAAATCCTTCCCCCCCTT